>NZ_VTKY01000004.1 GCF_020514095.1 Synechococcus sp. MU1643
TTCGAGACCTTCTACACCAAGAACATCCTTCTGAATGAAGGTCTGCGTGCCTGGATGGCACCGGCTGACCAGCCGCACGAAAACTTCGTCTTCCCTGAAGAGGTTCTGCCCCGTGGTAACGCTCTCTAATCCCGGTCTTGGCGCCACTGGCGGCAAAGACCTTCCATCCACCGGGTATGCCTGGTGGTCTGGCAACGCCCGCCTGATCAACCTGTCCGGCCGTCTGCTTGGTGCCCATGTGGCCCACGCTGGTCTGATGGTGTTCTGGGCCGGCGCAATGATGCTGTTCGAGGTGAGCCACTTCACCTTCGACAAGCCCATGTATGAGCAGGGCTTCATCTGCATGCCCCACGTTGCCACCCTTGGCTATGGCGTGGGCCCCGGCGGTGAGGTCACTGATCTCTTCCCGTTCTTCGTGGTCGGTGTTCTGCACCTGATCAGTTCCGCTGTGCTCGGCCTCGGCGGCCTGTATCACGCCCTGCGTGGCCCTGAGATATTGGAGAACTATTCCTCCTTCTTCTCTCAGGACTGGCGTGACAAAAACCAGATGACCAACATCATTGGTTATCACCTCATCCTTCTGGGCGTCGGCTGCCTGCTGCTGGTCTTCAAGGCCATGTTCTTCGGCGGCGTTTACGACACCTGGGCACCCGGCGGCGGTGACGTCCGCATGATCACCAACCCGACCCTCGATCCGGGTGTGATCTTCGGCTACCTGTTCCGCGCTCCCTTCGGTGGAGAGGGTTGGATCATCGGTGTGAACTCCATGGAGGACATTATCGGTGGCCACATCTGGCTGGGTCTGACTCTGATCTTCGGTGGCATCTGGCACGCCATCACCAAGCCCTTCGGCTGGGTGCGTCGCGCCTTCATCTGGAACGGTGAGGCCTACCTGAGCTACAGCCTTGGCGCTCTGAGCTTCATGAGCTTCATCGCTTCGGCATACATCTGGTTTAACAACACCGCTTATCCCTCCGAGTTCTGGGGCCCCACCAACGCTGAGGCATCCCAGGCTCAAAGCTTCACCTTCCTGGTGCGTGACCAGCGCCTGGGCGCCAACATCGGTTCCGCCATGGGCCCCACCGGCCTTGGCAAATACCTGATGCGCTCACCCACAGGTGAAATCATCTTCGGTGGTGAAACCATGCGCTTCTGGGACTTCCGTGGTCCCTGGCTGGAGCCCCTGCGTGGGCCCAACGGTCTCAGCCTCGACAAGCTGCAGAACGATATTCAGCCCTGGCAAGTGCGCCGTGCGGCTGAGTACATGACCCACGCTCCCAACGCCTCGATCAACTCCGTGGGCGGCATCATCACCGAGCCCAACTCGGTGAACTACGTGAACCTTCGCCAGTGGCTGGGTGCAACGCAGTTCGTGCTTGCCTTCTTCTTCCTAGTTGGTCACCTCTGGCACGCCGGCCGCGCTCGCGCTGCTGCTGCTGGCTTCGAGAAAGGCATCGACCGCAAGGCTGAGCCTGTGCTCGGCATGCCCGACCTCGACTGATCCACCGGTTCAATCCAAGCGATCGTCATCTACCCCCGCCATACGGCGGGGGTTTTTTATTGGGATGGGAGAGGCGATTTCTTAGCCTGTCCGAATCGATGGATCGTCCGTGAACACAGGTCTGAACACCCGGGTGATCCACCACGGCGACAGTTTTGCGGGAGACACCGGCACGGTGATGCCGCCGATCTTCCCCACCAGCACCTTTGCCCATGGCAACGCTGGCGGATTCGACTACACCCGCTCCGGCAACCCCAACTTCCGCATCCTTGATGGGGTGCTCGCCTCGGTTGAAGGCTCCGACCACGCCACCGTGTTTGCCTCCGGCGTCAGCGCCATCACCGCTGTGGTCTCCCAACTGAAACAGGGCGATCTGGTGCTCTGCGAAGAGAACCTCTACGGCTGCACCGTGCGTCTGTTCGAGCAGGTGTTCGCCAAATTCGGATTGAAAACCGCTTGGGTGGACTTCACCCAGCCGGCTGCACTGGAGCAGATCCAAGCCCAGAAGCCAGCGATGGTGTGGCTGGAGAGCCCCACCAACCCACTGCTTAAGGTGATTGACCTGGAGGCGGTCTGCGCCATCACCCAAGCCCTCGGCATCCCCGTGGTGGTCGACAACACCTTCGCCACCGCCCTGGTGCAGCGCCCCCTGGATCTGGGCGCCACCCTCTCGCTCACCAGCACCACCAAGTACATCAACGGCCACTCCGATGCCCTCGGTGGAGCCGTGTGCACCAACGATCCCGAGTGGCACAAGAAGATGGTGTTCTCCCAGAAGGCCCTGGGACTGCAGCCCTCACCCTTTGATTGCTGGCTGATCACGCGAGGCATCAAGACCCTGCCGCTGCGTCTCAAGCAGCAGATGGCCAATGCCGCGGCCCTGGCCGATCAACTGGCGGGGCACGCCAAAGTGAACTGGGTGCGTTATCCCCACCGCAGTGATCACCCGCAGCATCAGGTGGCGACCCGTCAGATGCGCGCCGGTGGAGCGATCGTGACGGTGAGCTTCAACGCCAGCCAGGAGCAGACCTATGCCCTCTGCAAACAATTGCGCTGGTTCACCATGGCCGAAAGCCTGGGTGGCATCGAAAGCCTGATCTGCCACCCCGCCACCATGACCCACGCCGCGGTGTCAGCCGAGGTAAAAGCCAAGCTGGGCATTGACGACGGCCTGGTGCGCTTCTCGGTGGGCTGCGAAGACCTCGCCGATCTGCAGGCCGATCTGGACCAGGCCCTGGAGCTGCTGGCGTGAGTCCCCGCAATCTGCTCAGCGATCCGGCCTGGCAGGGCTCTGATCTCGGCCGTCCCCTGCCCGACTCCCCCCATGCGGTGTCTGTGGCGCTGCCGCGCTGGCGCGATGTGATCGCCTACGAGGAAAAGGATCCGGCCTGCCGCGATGCCCTGCAGACGGTCTATCCCCGCTTCGGCCAGCATCCGCTAATCCGAGAACTGGTTCAGCCATCAGAGCTTGCAAACACCACTGTCTGGCCCTATCCCACCGAAGCCGCTGCCCTGGCGGCCCTGGCCCACTGCCAACGCAAGGCACCGGAGAGCGGCTCGGAGTTGATCGCCATTGCAGGCGTGTCCTGCCTGCGCAGCGATGCAGCGGCCAGCCCTCATGCCAAAGCGTTCTGGCAGCACACCGGCCTGGGGCTCTCCTCCCGCCAGGCAGCCATCGCCTTGGGGAAAGAGGCGGCCCCCAGCAGTGAATCCGGCGAAGCGGCCCGCGGGGTTATTCGAGAGCGCCTGGCTGGCATCCATGGCGTCGACGCCCAACAGATCAGCCTGCATCCGGCGGGAATGGCCGGCCTGCATGCAGCGCTCAGCGCCATCCAAACGCTGCGGCCGAGTCGTCCCACGCTGCAGCTGGGCTTTCCCTACGTGGATGTGCTGAAGCAGCCGCGCGTGGTGTTTCACGGTGGCGCGCTATTGCAACCGCAGACCCTCACTGAGGTGGAAGCGGCGCTGGATCGGCTCCAGCCGGCGGCGGTGATCGTGGAGCTGCCGAGCAATCCGCTGCTGCGCTGCATGGACCTACCAGGCGTGTCGGCCTTGGCCCGCAACCGCGGCATTCCGGTGATTGCCGATGACACGATCGGCACTGGAATCAACCTTAATGCCCTGCCCTATGCCGATCTGATCTTCACCTCTCTCACCAAGAGCTTCGCGGGCCGCGGTGATGTGATGGCCGGCAGTGTTCTGGTGAGTCCGCAGTCGCCCTGGGCGTCCTCCCTGCTGAAGGCGGTTCCCAGCATCACCCCGCTTAGCGATGCCGATGCCATCGCCCTGGAGATTGCCAGCCGGGATGTGCTCCAGCGGGTGCCACAACTCGATGCCAACGCTCTGGTACTGGCGGAACGGCTCGAGGCCCACCCAGACGTGCAACGGGTGCTGCATCCGAAAAGCTGCCCCAACTTCCGCGCTTTGATGCGAAGAGGAGCTGGCCATGGCTGCCTGCTCTCCTTTGAACTGAAGGGAGTCCAAGAGCAGTCCAAGCGGGTTTACGACGCGCTTCGGATCAGCAAAGGGCCCAGCCTTGGCACCGATTTCAGCCTAGTTTGCCCTTACACCCAGCTCGCCCACTACGACGAACTGAGCTGGGCAGAACAGTGCGGCGTGCCGGCTCATCTGCTGCGAGTTTCGGTGGGTCTGGAAGACCCCGACGCGCTGTGGATGCGGTTTAAGCAAGCGTTTGCTGACTGAGAGACCGGTAAGACTCTGAAAAAGCCCTTAACAACCGGATGAGCAGAGGCTTTTGATCATTAGTTTGTTTACTTCGGGCCCCTCTACATCAGCTCCATGTCCCGCATTTACGACGACAACAGTCAGGCCATCGGCAACACCCCGCTGGTCAAGCTGAACAACGTCACCAAAAACTGCAAGGCCACCGTGCTGGCCAAGGTTGAGGGGCGCAACCCCGCTTACAGCGTCAAGTGCCGGATCGGCGCCAACATGATCTGGGACGCTGAAAAAAGCGGAAAGCTCACCAAGGGCAAGGTGATTGTTGAGCCCACCTCCGGCAACACCGGCATCGCTCTGGCCTTCACCGCCGCTGCCCGCGGTTACAAGCTGATCCTGACGATGCCCGAGTCGATGTCGATCGAGCGGCGTCGGGTGATGGCCGTGCTCGGGGCTGAACTGATCCTCACCGAAGCAGCCAAGGGCATGCCCGGTGCGATTGCCAAGGCCAAGGAAATCGCTGAAAGCGATCCGGCCAAATATTTCATGCCCGGCCAATTCGACAATCCCGCCAACCCCGAAATCCACTTCAAGACCACCGGTCCTGAAATCTGGAACGACTGCGATGGCGCCATTGATGTGCTGGTGGCCGGCGTCGGCACCGGTGGCACCATCACCGGCGTCTCCCGCTACATCAAAAATGAAGCGGGCAAGGCGATCGAAGCCGTGGCCGTTGAACCGACCAACAGCCCGGTGATCACCCAGACCATGAACGGTGAGGCCGTCAAACCCGGTCCCCACAAGATTCAGGGCATCGGTGCCGGCTTCATCCCCAAAAACCTCGACCTCTCCGTGGTCGACAAGGTGGAGCAGGTGACCAACGAGGAATCCGTCGCGATGGCTCTGCGCCTGGCCCAGGAGGAAGGACTGTTGGTGGGCATCTCTTGCGGTGCCGCCGCCGCTGCCGCCATTCGTCTGGCAGAAAAAGAAGAGTACGCCGGTAAAACCATCGTGGTGGTGCTGCCTGACCTGGCTGAGCGTTACCTCTCCTCAGTGATGTTCGCCGAGGTGCCGACCGGCATCATCGAACAACCCGTCACAGCCTGATCGTTTCCAGCAGTCAGATCTGGAGCCCCGTCCTTGACGGGGCTTTTTTATGGAATCACCGTTCAGGTCTCAACGTGCCGGTGGGCGGGCCTGGGGCTGAACCGCCGCTGCATCAATCCACATGGCATCGCCATAGGAGAAAAAGCGGTAGCTCCTCTCGATCGCTTCGGTATAGAGCTTCAGCAGAGTTTCCCGGCCGATCAGGGCACTCACCAACAGCAGCAGGGAGCTTTTGGGCAGATGAAAGTTGGTGAGCAGGGCTTGAATCACCTTGAACTGATAACCCGGCTGAATCACCAGATCCACCGGCCCCGTGTAGGGTTTCAGGACACCGCCATGAGCCTGAGCGGCTCCCTCCAGAGCTCGAACACAGGTGGTACCCACCGCAATCACACGGCCTTGGCAAGCCTGCACCGCCTTCACCACAGCGGGGCTAACATCAACCCATTCACTGTGCAACTCCAAGGCGGTGAGGTCTTCAGTTTCAACGGGGCGAAAGGTACCGAGGCCCACATGCAGGGTAATCCGGGCCAGCTCCACCCCTTTCTGATGCAACCCCGCCAGTAGTTCATCGCTGAAGTGCAACCCCGCAGTCGGGGCAGCGACCGCACCGGGGCGATCGGCGTAGCGGGTCTGATAACGCTGGCTGTCGCTGGGATCGTGCCGTTCGATATAGGGCGGTAAAGGAACTTCGCCCACGTCATTCAGCAGGCCCTCAATGGTTTCGGCATCCCTGCAATCACCGGGAAACTGCACCACCCGTCCACAACTGGCGGGATCTTCCGCGAGCACCTTCAAACTTATCGAGGTGCCATCAATCGTGAGGTTGTCGCCGGGCCTCATGCGCTTGGCAGGGCGGGCCAGACACAGCCAGCGGCCCTCCCCCCGTGGCTCCAGCACCAGCAACTCGGACAACCCTCCCCCGGAACGACGCACCGCCAGACGGGCCTTCAGCACTCGGGTGTCGTTCACCACCAGCAGATCACCGGGCTGCAACTGCTCCAGCAGATCCCACACTTGGCCGTGAGCTGCTTCCGGTGATGGCTCCCCCTGGGGCGGAACCATCAACAACCGAGCGCTGTGCCGGGGCTCGACCGGTGCCTGGGCGATGCGGTCGGACGGCAGCGGGTAGTCGTAGCTGCTGAGTTGTAGGTCCCTGGGGTCAGGCACGCGGGCGACCGATCAGAGCGCCAGGCTTTCAGGACGGCTCTCGATCAGGGCGGCGAGATCCTTCAGGAATGCTGCGCCGTCTGCGCCGTAAATCACCCGGTGATCCGCCGTCAGGTTGACCTGCATCTGACGCTTGACGGCGATGGACCCGTCCTTGTTCGCCACCACTGTTGGGCGTGATGCGGCGACGGCAAGGATGGCCCCAGTGCCTGGGGGAAGGATCGCATCGAAGCGATCAACACCGAACATCCCGAGGTTGGAGAGGGTGAAGGTGCCCGTGGAATACTCCTCCGGCTGCAGCTGCTTGCTGCGGGAGCGCTTAACCAGATCACCCCACTGACGCGACATCTCATAGAGATCGGTGCGGTCGGCATTGCGCAGCACCGGCGTGATCAAGCCACCGTCTTCCATCGCCACCGCGACAGCCACGTTCACATCGGCCGGGTAGGCCATGCCAGCGGGTGTGGTGGCGGCATTCACCTGGGGGTGACGCGCCAGGGTGACGGCCACAGCCTTGGCAAGCAGCGCCGTCATCGTGACGCCCTTGGGCTTCACCTGTTTGTAGAAGGCATCCAGCTTGTCGGTGGTGATGGTGTAGCCGACGCGGAAGCAAGGCACCGCCATGCTCGCTTCCATGTTTTTATTCACCGCACCTTGCAAGGTGTTGAAGGCCACGGTCTCGCCGGGCCGCCCGAAGCTGTTGCCAGCCGGAGCGGCTGGGGCCGCTGTTGCTGGTGCGCCTGCCGCAGAAGCTGCGGGGGCTGTTCCTTCCGCCACCCGGGGCACGGAGATGGGCTGCCCAGAGGCTTGCTCAACGTCCTCCGCCTGAATCCGGCCATGGGGGCCACTGCCGCGCACCGTGGCCAGATCCACTCCCATCTGGGAGGCAAGCTTTTTGGCCCGAGGGCTCGCCACGATGCGGCCGTTGTTCACCACCGCTGCCGAAGTCGCCAGGACGGCGACAGGAGCCGGCGCAGGGGTCGGGGCTGGGGCCTGGACTGCAGCTGGCGTCGGAGCGGGAGCCGGTGCAGGGGCTGACGCCGCAGCAGGAGCGCTGGGGGCCTTGGCCTGCGCGTCAGCGATCTCAGCTTCGGTTTCGACAATCAGACCGATGGTTTCACCCACCGGTGCCGTGCTGCCAGCGGGCATCAAGACCGCAGCGAGGTAGCCGTCCTGGAATGACTCAACGTCCATGTCCGCCTTGTCGGACTCAACGACAAGAACCGACTCCCCCCGAGCCACCTTGTCGCCGGGCTGTTTCAGCCACTCGACGATCTTCCCCTCCGTCATGGTGGAGCTGAGGGCAGGCATGAAGATGTCTGTGGTCGCCAAAACCGTCTCCGGGAGGGCAGATCAGGGGAGTTTACGAGTCAGCAGAGGCAAGCCGATCAGGCTTCCTCAATCGACTGCACAACGCCATCTTTCACAACGATGGCCACCTGCATCTTCTGCACCAGGTTGTCGCCGACCTTCAGCTCACAGCTGCTCTCGAGCTGACCCTGCTCAACTATCTGGTCCATTTCCAGCTCACGCACCTGGGCCTGCTGCTGAAGCAGGTTGCGCTTCTGCTCCTCCAGCTCGGCACGCTTGGCCGCCACCTGCTGTTGGATCTGCGCCACCTGATCCTGAACCCTGGGATCAAGGGGATTAGCGCTCTGACGACGCACCTGGTCGACCACGTCCTGACCTTCCTGTTCCAACTGAGCTAGCTGTTGGTCAGCGGTGGCAATGCCATTGCTGAGTTCGCGCTCTGCTTCCTCTTTCCAAGTGGGTGTCACCACGGCGCGGACGGTGATCGGACGCTTGATCGTCAGGGAAGTGCCGTCGGACATGGATTCTTGGGAGACGTCCAAAGCGTGTCAGCCCTTTTAAGTGGGGTCAATCACCGGGAAACCGACCGCTCCCCGAGCCTCTTCAGCAGCGCCGCGTTCAACGTCCGTAAAGGGCATCGATCAAGTGGTGATCGCGGCTGGTGATGCGATCACGGCGCTGCTTCAAGGTCTGGGTCAGGAGTCCGTTCTCAATGCTGAAGGGATCCACGAGCACCACCCCGGCCAGCCGTTCATCCCCACGGGAACCAGACCGCTGCTTGAGCAAGTGGTTGCATTCGCGCATCAACAAGCGCAGCAGGGCCGGATCACCGGGTTGGCCGCCCAGGTCTTGCGCCACGTTGACCCCGGCTTCAGCCGCCCAGGCCACGATCGCCTCCTCCCGGGGAACGATCAGACCACCGAGCTGGCGTTCGTCCTGGCCCACCAGCATCACCTGCTCGATCAGGGGGCTGGCCACCAGGGCTTCCTCTAGTGGGCCGGGCTCGATGTTCTCGCCACTGCTCAGCACAATCGTGTCTTTGGCCCGGCCGGTGAGGGCCACGGAACCATCCGGCAGGAGCATGCCGAGATCGCCAGTGTCAAACCATCCCGCGGCATCGAGAACCTTGGCGCTGGCCTCGGGTTTGCCGAGGTAGCCCGCCATCACTTGCGGCCCCCGCACCATCACCCGCCCCCGTTGCCGGAAGCCCAGGGGCTGGCCGTTGTCGGGGTCGACGATCCGGAATTCGGTCTGGGGCATCGGCAGGCCAGAGCTGCCGCGGATGTTGCGCCAGGGCCTTCGGCAGCTCACCACAGGGCTGGTTTCCGTGAGGCCATAGCCCACCAGCAGTTCAATCCCCACAGCTTCAAAAAAGGCATCGATGTGAGGCGCGATGGCACCACCACCGCTGATGGGATAGGCGAGCTGACCACCACTGAGCTGTCGCCGCAGCTTCGGCCAGATCAAGGTCGATGCCAGGGCATGCAGGGGCCAGCGCAGGGAAGCGGAGCCACAAGCACGCAGCCGGCCGGAGGCTGACACCGGTTCCAGCAGGAGGTTGCGCGCCGTTCGCACGGCTTTGCGCTGGGCAGCACTGTTGGCCAAAGCCGCCCGCAGCAGGCGCTGCCGGGACGGAGGGAAGGTCTTGAGAACATCCTCAAATCCAGCCTGAACCGCCTCCCACAGCCGCGGCACGGTGGCCATCGCGATAGGCCGGACCCGCGGCAGATCCTTCTTCAGTTGCTTGATAGTTGTGTAGGTCTGCGTGCAGCCGCAGGAGAGGAAGTAGTAGCTGGCACTGCGCTCGTAGGCATGCCAGATCGGCAGCACACTGAGAACCGGAGCACCGGGCTCGGGATAGGCGACACAGGCCAGCGAGCTCATTTGATGAAGCAGGTTGGCGTGGGTCAACGGGACCCCTTTGGGTTGCCCGGTTGTGCCCGAGGTGTACAGAACAGTGGCCACGGCGTCTCGCCCCCCTGCCGGGTGAACGGGATCAAGCCCAGCAGCTGACGCCAGAAACGCCTCCCAGCCGATGCTGCCCTCGGCAGGCTCTCCTTCCAGCTGAAGCACAAAGAGCAGCTGAGCCCGTTGGTCTGGGGAGAGGGCCAGACGATGCCATACCTCAGCGTTCTGCACCACGAGGGCCGTCGCCTGGCAGTCCATGAGGATGTAGCGAAGCTCCTCCAGAGGGGCAGAGGCTCCGCGCACGGCATCAGCGGCACCTGCACGCATCAGCCCCTGATCCGCCACGAGCCAGCGGGGGCTGTTCTCGGCAAACAGAGCCACTACATCGCCGTCCTTCACGCCATGGCGCCGAAAGGCGGCGGCAGCTGTAGCGATCCGCTCAGCCAGTTCGCCGAAATTGAAGCGTTCGGGATGCGCCGCATGGGGCGCATCGACCGCGGCAATCAGCCCGTAGCGGTCGGCGAGCCAGGGCCACACCGCGTCAACCCTCGACAACCTCTGAACATGGGCATGACGCTGCAAAGCGTCAGTTTCGCGGGTTATCGGGCTCCAGCTGGCCGTCATCCGAGGCAGGGGTTGAAACAGCTCAGGTCTATCTCGCTTCCTCCTCCCAGACCAGACCGAAACGATGGGCCAGGGCTTGCCGCAACAGCGGCTGCACCTCAGCCGACGTCAGTCCTGGTAACCAGTCGGCAAGCCGCCCGACCGCGCGACCGGCGAGACCACAGGGGGTGACCTGCTCAAACCCCTGCATCGAACAATCAACGTTCAGCGCCAGGCCGTGTTGGGTGATCCAGCGGCGACAGCCCACACCGATAGCGGCAACCTTGCGGTTGTCCAACCAGAGGCCGGTCAACCCCGGCAGACGCTGACCCTCCAAGCCCAACTCCGCCAAAACATCCAGCACGACTTGTTCCAGCTGGCGCAAATACCAGTGCAAATCGGGATTTCGGCGCCGAAGGTCCAACACCGGATAGGCCACCAGTTGGCCGGGCAGGTGATGGGTCACCTCCCCGCCACGATCAATCCGGTACAGGGGTGCTGGTGGGTCGAGGGGATCGAAATGCAGGTGCTCCTCGCTGGCACCGCGGCCGAGGGTGTAGCAAGTCTTGTGCTGCAGGATCCAAACCGCCTCCGGCGCCGATGGATCAGCCAGAAGACTGCTCTGCCAGCGCTGTTGCGCCGACCAGGCCGCATCGAATCGAACCGGATGACCGGGCTCGAAAAGAAATGCACGCTGGGGGTGGGCCGAATCGTGCGCCGTATCTAGCTTGCCGATAACTACCGGCACAGGAGCGAAGCATGAAGTTGCTGATCCATGGTCGCAACCTCGAGATCACGCCGGCGTTGCGGGACTACACCCAAACCAAATTTGAGCGGGCGACGGCGCACTTCGGTGATGCCGTTCGCGAGGCAGACGTCCATCTCTCAGTGGCCCGCAATCCCCGTGTGCCGCAGCAGACCGCTGAAGTGACGGTCTTTGCCAACGGCACGGTGATCCGCGCCCAAGAACGCAGTGAAAACCTTTACTCCAGCATCGATCTGGCCGCCGGGAAACTGGCCCGCCAACTGCGCCGCTGGAAGGAACGCCACAGCGATCACCACCACAGCCACGGCCACAGCGCCAGCCACACCCCCAGCACAGATGTGGTCAACGATGCATCACCCGTTGAAGCCTCCCTTCTTCAAGGGCGTGAGGCGGAACTGCCCAATCCGGGTGTACGACGCAAATATTTCTCCATGCCGCCCATGGGCCTGGATGAGGCGCGCCGTCAACTGGATCTGATCGACCACGACTTCTACCTGTTCCGGGAGAAGGAGAGCAATCAACTGCAGGTGATCTACCGACGCAACCACGGGGGGTATGGCGTGATTCAGTCTCGTGACTGACCTCCCAGCCCGCCATGGCTGATCCAGCCCAAGAGCTCCCCGAACTGCCTCCCCGGCTTGATCAGGCGATCCTCGACCCCCTGCTGACCCGGGACCAGCTGCAATCCCTCTGCGATTCCGGGATTCAGGAGGGCGTGCGGGCCATCTGCACTACACCGCGTCAGTTGCCGCTGCTGCGGAAACGCATCGGGACCACCGACGCCGGCCCCCTCTTGGTGGCGGCCATCGGCTTTCCCTTCGGGGCAATTCCCGCTGAACTCAAGCTGGCCGAAGCGGAGTGGTGTGCCGCCCATGGCGCCCAGGAGCTCGATGTGGTGCCTGATTTCAGCGCCTTGGCCAATGGCGATTCAGGCACTTTTGCCGAGGAACTCGCCGCTCTATGCGAACTGGGGCTTCCCATTCGGGCCATCCTGGACATGGCACGACTGGAAAGCGAACAACTGGAGCTGGCCGTGGAGGCCGCCATCGATGCTGGTGCTGCGGGACTGCAGACCGGAAACGGCTTCGGTCCGGCATGTCATGCCGATCAGATCCGCCAGTTGAAACAGCTGATCCGCAACCGCTGCGCCATCAAGGCGGCCGGGGGCATCCATAGCCTCAGCGATGCGGGGGAGCTTTTGTTAGCGGGGGCCGATCTGCTGGGCACCAGCAGCGCGCCGGCTCTGCTGCAGGCCCAGCGCCGCCCCGCGGTCTGAATGGCAGAACGACGACTCACCGGACTCGCCCTCAAGGTGGGCCCCCTCGGCGAGCACGACCGCCTGCTGAGCCTGCTCAGTGATGCGGAGGGCGTCAGTCGCTTCGCTGTTCCTGGGGCACGCCGTCCCAAGAGCAGTCTGGCCGCCGCGGCCCCTCTCACCCTGCTGGAACTGCAGGTGGGAGGACGCAGTGGCCTAGCCCGGGTGCGACAACTGCGGGTGCTGCGCAGTTTTTCAGGCCTCGGACAACAGCTGGAAACCCTGGCTGCGGCGCAGGCCCTGTGTGATTTGTGCCTTCAACTGGCGGCCCAGGACCCCGTGGAGGGGCTGCTTGCCACGATGCAGCTGCATCTGGAACGCCTGGAGGAGCACCGAGCCGACCCGGAGCTGGTGCTGGCCTGCACGGTCCAGGCCTGCATCCATCTGCTCACTCTGGGCGGTTATGGACTGCCGTTGCAGACGTGCTGCATCACGGGCGATCGCCTGGACCCACCGCTGGGGCAGTGGGATTGGCGCTGCAGCCTGCTGCCGCAGGACGGGTTTGCGATCGATGAGCAGCCTGGGGCGGCGATCCAGCTGAATCCCTCCGAAATGGCCCTACTCCAGCGACTGACCAGGGCCGAACTACCCCGTCGCCGGGATGGGGAGCTGATGGGCCCCCCAGCCGTATGGCGCCGACTGCTTCGGTTGGTCGAGATTTGGAGCCGGACGCATCTGAACCGACCCAGCAAAGCCCTGGCCATGCTTCGAGAGACGCTGCTGGCAGGCGCGTGAGCCATCATGGCCGCGATGCAATTGCCCCTTGAGCGGACCCAGCCTCACCACCCCTGAACCCGCTCTGCCCACCGGCAGCAATCCGGAGGGGAAGCGCGGCTTGGAAGCCGTGCTTCGCCTCAACGACTTCCGAAAACTCTGGCTCGGCCAGATTTTTTCCCAACTAGCAGACAAGTTTTACATCGTGCTGATGGTCTTCCTGATCGATCAGCACCTGCTGCTGAAGGGGCAGGGAAGTGGCGTGCTGGCGGAAATGGCGTCCGGTTACGGCCTTGACATCAGCACACGCACCCAGGTGATCACCCTGCTGGCCACAGGCATCTTTGTGGCGAACACTATCCCGGCCATGCTGCTGGGGACGGTGGCTGGGGTCTGGGCTGACCGCTGGCCCAAGCGTCGGGTGATGGTGGCCAGCAATGCCGTACGAGCCCTGCTGGTGGTGTTCGCACCGCTCTGTCTTCTGCCAGGGCCCGTCTGGCTTGGTCTCCCCTGGGGCTACTGGGGGCTCGTGGGCATGACCTTCCTGGAGTCGATCCTGACGCAGTTTTTTGCCCCCTCGGAACAGGCCACAATTCCTGTGGTGGTGCCGGGAGAACACCTGTTGGCAGCCAACTCCCTCTACCAAGCCACCAGCATGGGGGCCACGATCCTGGGCTTCGCCCTGGGGGAACCGATTCTTCGCGCCCTGCACAGCAGCCTGGAGATCCTCGGCATCGATGGCGGCGAGTTTCTGCTGCTACCGCTCTGCTACGGCCTCGCGGCCCTCAGCCTGTCGCGCCTGAAGCTGCAGGAAGCCCCAAAGCCCGCCTCCAACACATCGGTGTGGGCGGAGATCGGCGAAGGGTTGCAGGTTCTGCGCCGGGTGCCGTCGGTGCGCGGCGCCATGATTCACCTGGTGCTGCTCTACAGCCTGTTGGCGGCGCTCTACGTGTTGGCGCTCCAGCTGGCGGCCCTGATCGACAACCTGGGGGCATCAGGCTTTGGTGCCCTGCTCGCGATGAGTGGTCTGGGCATGGCGATCGGAGCCGTGGTGATCGCTCAGCTGGGCCATCGGTTCAGCCGCCGCCGACTAACTGCAGCAGGCCTTGGAACCATCACCTGGACCTTGGTGCTGCTCAGCCAACTGCGGGGATCTCTGCCCTTCACCCTGAGCCTCTGCGGCATCCTCGGCATTGGAGCAGCTCTGGTAGCGATACCAGCGCAGACCACGATTCAAGAAGAAACCCCCGAAACCGAGCGCGGCAGGGTGTTCGGGCTTCAGAACAACTTGATCAACATCGCCTTGAGTCTGCCGCTGGTGCTGGCGGGCACCTTGGTGAGCAGCATTGGTCTTCAACCAGTGCTGTGGCTGCTGGCGGGGTTGGCACTGGTGGCGGCCCTGATCGAGCGACCGTGGCAACGCTGCTAACTTGCCCTTCCGCCTGAGGAGGCCCAACCCGTTTGGCGCAGATTGCGTGGCTCGGCAAGAAGTCTCCCTTCTGCGGGAATGTGTCCTACGGGATCAGCACCACGGAAGCCCTGCGAAAGCGCGGGCATCAGGTGCACTTCATCCATTTCGATAATCCGCGCAGCCCAGAGCGCGACAACACATCTCTGCTGGCTAACGACCCGGACGTCAGCCTGCCTTATCTGGTCAAATCGCAGGTTTATACGATCCCTTCCCCAGGGGCGCAGCGGGAGCTGAGGGAATCCCTGGAGCGGCTGCAGCCCGACTTGGTGCACGCCAGCCTCACCCTTTCGCCCCTAGATTTCCGCCTGCCGGAGCTCTGCCAGCAATTGGGCGTGCCCCTGGTCGCCACCTTTCATCCTCCCTTCGATGCAGGCCTGCGCAACCTGACGGCGGGCACCCAACAGCTCACCTACCAGCTGTACGCACCGGCCCTGGCTCGTTATGAGCGGGTGATCGTTTTTTCACAGCTTCAAGCGGATTTTCTCGAGCGCCTCGGCGTTCCACCCGATCGTCTGACGGTGATTCCCAATGGTGTGGACACCGACCGCTGGTGCCCCACTAGCCCCGGCACCCTTTCGCTAATGCATCAACAGGTTCGGCAGCGGCTGGGCCGAGAACGGATCGTGCTTTACATGGGGCGCCTGGCAACGGAGAAGAACGTTGAAGCTCTGCTGCGGGCCTGGCGTCTGGTCTCACCGGATGGCTGTCGGCTGGTGATCGTCGGCGACGGCCCGCTGCGCAACAGCCTGATGAACCAGTTCAACGACGATCGAATCCTCTGGTGGGGCCACGAGCCAGACTTGGACACCCGGGTTGCCCTGCTCCAGTGCGCTGAGGTCTTCATCTTGCCAAGCCTTGTAGAGGGCCTGTCACTGGCCTTACTGGAGGCGATGGCCACCGGAACAGCATGCGTGGCCACCGATGCCGGTGCCGATGGCGAGGTGCTGGAGCAAGGGGCGGGAATCGTTCTGAGCACCCAGGGCGTCACCACCCAGTTGCGCACCCTGCTACCGGTGCTCAGGGACCAGCCGGTGCTAACGGCTGAACTGGGCCGCAAAGCCCGACTCCGCGCCTTAGAGCGCTACACGATTTCAAGCAACATCGACGCCCTCGAACAGCTCTATGCCGACCTGGTGCAAGCCAGCACGGTCGCCGCCTGAGCCAGCCAATCAGCGCCAGTCCAATCCAGGAGTCCAGCCCAAAATTGCCGGAGTGACCGCAGCATATTGGCTGTAATTAGGATGCAGCGCCCGTAACCCCTGCTCCTCAAAGCGGGCTTTGCCCCGCAGCACAACCGCGAGGCTGACCAACAGCAACAGATGAAGCAGGCTGCCTGTGGCCAGCACCACTCCTGCGGAACACAGCAACACAGCCCGATACAACGGATGCCGGCAGATGGCATATGTGCCTGTGGCGATCAACTGGTTCGACGGCTTGGGCGCCGGCAGCGGAGAAAGGCTGGCCCCAAGGCAGCGAAACGCCTCAATGGACCGAAACAGGCCAAAAGCCAACAGCAGCAAGCCCAGCCCAAACAAGGGCTTGGGCCAGATCGTCACACCGAAGCTGGCCGGAGCAGGCCAGACCGGCAGCAGATGGGCCGCGATCAGCAGGAGTTGGGCCAGCAGCCACCACTCACCCCGGCGGTTGTCCAACCAGCCGCCCCAACTGAAGCCCCAATCGGAGAACATTCACTCGCTCACCACCAATGTTCGGACGTTACGGTGCTGCACAAGACCGGCCAGAGTCTGCATGTCGTCCCAGCAAATCAAGCCGACACGGCCGAGCGTGCCGCTGTTGGCATTGCGGTTGGCACTGGGGTCGAGATGAATGCCCAGGTGGCCTCGGCCCGTAGGGAACTGCGGTTCAATTCCGATCCAGATCGGCCCGAGCTCCCGCGGATCGGAGGGACCCAAGGGCTCCATCGGCCCGAGGCGATAGCGACCGGCGGAGAGCGGCGCGCGGGTGCCAGAACGATTGCGATCTGCGTTCTGACGGTGAGCCCGACTACTCACAGCATCGAAGCGCTGCACGGGCTGACCTGGGGTTTCCAGACGCAGGCTCCAGATGGGATCGCCCGTACGTACTAGCGATCGAGTGGTGCGGTTCAGCACCAAGACCGACTCATTGGCTGGGATGGAGGTGGATAGCGACGTGGTTAGCACCGTGGATGCGGAGGCCAGATCCATCTCGGCCGCAGAACAGGGCACTACCAACAGCGCCAGCAGCTTCAACTCGAGACAAGACCGAACGACCACAGCAGTCAGGCAAACAGGCCGGAACCCTATGGGCGGTTTTTATTCGCTAAGGAAATAAAAGCCAGCACTCTCATTGTCCCGCTCTGAGACCCAACTCGAGAAAGGCCCAGAGTTCGTTCTCGGCTCACTGCAATGCTTCAGCCTGCTTGGTTGGATCCAGGGCACAGCTGTCATCCAGCAGGCGCTGAAGGCGCGGGCTGATAGCAACCACCAGGGGATTCACCAGCATCCGCCGACCGATGCCCAACTCCTCGAGCGAGATCGCCAGGGCTTGCCTGGCCTGGCGGCGCGAAAGACGCCACTTCTCCACCTGGCAGTCGCTGCTGGCCTTGGCCATGGCGGCATAGCCGCGAATTCGGCGGACCAGCACCACCACCGCAACCCGCCGCTGAACCTCAAGTACCAAGGAAGCCTATTCAGCAACAACAGCGATGGGTGCTGCCATGGGCAGACCCAGCAGCAGAGCAGCAAAGGAGCGATGGAGGCGCATCAAGATCTCCTGGAGGCCCACTTAGTCAAGCCTGGGAAAACGCTGGGCGATGCTGCTGCCGGTGTACTGCGCCACCCATCCCTCGGGGTTGTTGAACCAACGCACGGCACAAAACCGGGGATGAGAGCCCATGTCAAACCAATGACGGGTCCCGGCAGGGACCCGCATCAGGTCGCCCCGTTCGCACAGCACGCTGAGCACCTCGGCACCGATGTGCAGCACAAACAAACCGTACCCTTCCACAAAAAAGCGCACTTCGTCTTCGGCGTGGGTGTGCTCCTCAAGGAACTTGCGGCGCAGGAGCTCACGATCAGGATGCTCTGGCGTCATCCGAATCGCATCGACCGTTGCGTAACCGCCATCGCCTTGAACCAGGGCAATAGCATCGGCATAGGCCTGAAGGATGGCGGACTGATCGGCCCCCTCTGGCAGGCCCTGCTCAGCTGGCCATTGCTCAAAGCCGATGCCTCGGCGGCTGAGCTCCGCCTGAATCTCCGCTGGATCATGGCTCTCCAGCTCGGGCACTTGCTCATCCGGAGCATGGGCTGCGGTTTCGTCTGGAAAGATGCTGAGACAACTCATCGTCTGGACCCCAGGCGCATCGACTGCTGACCATCATCGATCCCACCACGACTGGGGGTCTCACGCTGGTGGGAGTCGGCCCCGGTGATCCTTCTCTGCTTACCCTGGCCGCCGTTGAAGCCATCCGCAAAGCGGAGGTGGTCGCTTACCCGGTGGTCCGTCCGGGGAGCGACAGCATGGCCGCCAAAATCGCCGCCGCCTGGATCCGCAGCGACCATCATCGCCTGCCGTTGTTGTTCCCGATGGTGGAAGCCGCCGAACCGCGTCGCTCCGCCTGGGGGGCAGCAGCACAGGAGCTGCAGCAGGCTGTCCGTTCCGGCCAACAGGTGGCGCTGCTCTGCGAAGGAGATGCGTCTCTGTTTGCGAGCTGCAGCTATGCGCTGCTGGCCCTTCGTCGGGCATGGCCCAACTGTCCCATCAGCGTGATTCCTGGCATCACCTCCTGCTCGGCAGCCGCGGCTGCCGGCCTCTGGCCCCTCGCTCTTCAGCAGGACCAACTGCTGCTGCGCCCCTGCCCCGACACCCCCGAGGAGCTGGAGCAGGTGCTGGACACCGCCGCGGCGACGGGGCAAGTTCTTGCCCTGCTGAAGCTGGGCCGGCGCTGGAGTTGGGTGCAACCCCTGCTGAAGCAGCGTGGTCTGCTGCAGCAAGCGCTGTTTGCCGAACGGGTCGGCTGGCCAAACCAGCAGATCTGCTGCGCGGATGCCCTCGCGGCCGAACCCCGCCCCTACTTCTCGCTGCTGCTGATCCGTCAGGGATGGCCGGAGGTGTTGCCCTAGGCCAGCTCTCGGCTGCGTTCTGCAGCAGCGACAACCGCTTCGATCAAGGCGGAGCGCAGACCAATGCGTTCCAGCGCGCGGACGCCGGCAATCGTGGTGCCCCCTGGCGAGGTGACCATGTCCTTGAGCTGGGCAGGGTGCAAATCGCGACGGTCCAGCAGCTCAGCCGTTCCAGCCAGGGTGCGATGGCTCAGCCGCAAGGCCAGGTCTCTGGGAAGACCGGCTGCAACAGCACCATCAGCCATGGCTTCCGCCACCAGGGCCACAAAGGCAGGGCCCGATGAGGTGAGGGCCAGGAAGGCATCGAGCTTGACTTCCGCCAGCTCCAGCACCTCGCCCACATCGGCGAACAGCTGCCGCACCTGGTCACGTTGCCCTTCGTCGATCCCTTCCCCCCAGGCCAGAGCTGTCAAACCTGCTCCCACCAGCGCAGGGGTGTTGGGCACCGCCCGCACACAGCGATGACCGGGAAACAAATGCTGCAAACGCGCCAGAGACACCCCCGCCAACACGGAGATCAGCAGCGGTTGACCCACAACATGTGCCGCAGCTGCTGCAACAGCATCCAGTTGCTGCGGCTTCACCGCAAGCAGCTGAACCGGGGCCGTCCAGACCTGCTGAGCGAAAGGATCATCAGCGGCAACCAAACCGATGCCCGCCGGCAAGGCCCTACTCCGTTGCTCGAGCGAGCCAGATCCTCCAACGACTGCCAACAGCCGATCGGCAGGAATGCGTCCACGCTCCAAAAGAGGCACCACAAGAGCCTGAGCCATACGACCCAGGCCGATCACACCGAAAGCGGGCTGCACGGGGCGCTTCAGAGTGCAGCTGCCCCCCAGGCAGGCGAGGGGGCGCTGGCGGATTCGTCAATATCCGCCACATCGGCCTCACGGCTCACGACCGTTGGAGCTGAGGCTTCGTCTTGACCGGTGTTGGTTACTGTGACGCAGCTGGGGGCGAACAGGAAGATGCTTTCGCCGACGCGCTCCTGGTGTCCATCGATCGCGAAGGTGCCACCAGCAACGAAATCAACAGCACGCTGCGCCTGATCGGGCTCCATCATCGTGAGGTTGAGGATGACGGTCTTGCGTTCCCGCAGAGCCTGAATGGCCCTAGGCATTTCATCAAAGCTGCGGGGCTCCATCACATTCACCTCGGACGCAGCATTGCTGATGCCGGGCATGCCGATCACGTTGGATCCAGGCAGATCACCACCGAGATCAAACGGGTTGGAGTCACCAATGGTTGCTAACGCACCACCATCAGCCTGCAGGGCGCGCTGATCCTGGTCGTCTTGCTCGTCGTCGTAAGCGAAATCATCCAATTCGCCATCGAGATAGTCATCGCCAGCGACGACGGCACGGAGACGGGAGATCAGCGACACCTTGGGATTCCTCTCGGTCTGAATGAGGTTCGAAAACCATGTCCCTGGATACCGTTTTCGCTGCGGCGGGGCAAGTCAATTCGCAGCGTCTGATGACACCAATCTCGGGCCGAACAGTGCCGAACCGATCCTGAGCCAGGTACTGCCCGCTGCAGCCGCCTCTTTCCAATCCGTGCTCATCCCCATCGAGCACTCCGCCAAAGCAAGCTGATCGGCCAAGGCACGGCAGTCGGAAAACAAGTGCTTGCGCTGCTCCACGGCCATGTCGAGCGGCGCCATGGTCATCAGACCCGAGACCCGTAAACCCGGCAGAGCCTGAAGGTCTGACCAAATGGTGCTTAGTTCATCGGCCGACAGCCCCCCCTTGCTGGGATCGGGGCGCAGTTTCACCTGCAGCAGAACGTCAGGCTGACGGGCCTCCTCCACAGCGATGCGCGACACCCGTTCAGCCAGCGACAGGGAATCCACCGAGTGAATGACATCAAAAGCCTTCACTACCGGCCGCACTTTGTTGCTCTGCAAGCGACCGATGAAATGCCAGCGCAAGTTCAGATCGATCAGCTCCTCTTGCTTCGGCAGAGCCTCCTGAACGCGGCTTTCCCCGAAATCAAACTGCCCAAGTTCAGCCACGCATCGCACAGCGGCTGCTGGGTGCCCTTTGCTGACAGCCAGGAGCCTGGCGGAGGAAGGACGGTCGAGATTGAGCGCCTGCCACCGCGCAGCGAGTGAATCGGTCAAGGGTTCAGATGAACGTCTGATCGAACAGCTGAGTCCAGGAGTCCAGATCCTCTAACCCATTCCGCCGGCAGCGGCCCAGGTGCACCTCAGCGTGGTGACGCGCGTCTCCGTAGGGAATCACCTCGAATTGGGCGCCACGGGGCTGGAGCGTCACCAGGAAGAACATGCGCTGGGCATACAGCGTGGCGTACACGTCACGGCCTTCTCCAGCCGGAGCCACCCTGTAGAGCATCCCGAAGGTGGGGTGATTCAGATATCGCTCGGACGCCATGCCCTAATCGATTGTCACAGAGCACCGTACTGACCCCGAAGCCCGATCACCAACACCAGAGCGATTATCGCCAGGCCATTCAGCAGGGGAGCAGGACGATCGGGAGGCATACGGAAGTACGAAGGACCAAGAATTCGACCACCACGGGCGACTAGAGCATCGGCTCCCTGCTCAGCTCTGAGAAGGATGTTGGCGAGCAGCCGCTCTCCGACGGCCAGCACCAAACCGAAACCGGCCTTGAACCCCAACTGGCGCAGGTTGACGGCACGGCTGGCGAGGGAACGGAGCAGATTCTGGAGCTCCTCCTGAACCAGAGGCAGGAAACGAAGCGCCAGCAGCAGTTGAAACCCCAGCCGTTCCACCGGACACCCCAACCACTTCAACGGAGCCAGGTACCAACTGAGGGCCCAGACCAGATCCTCTGGAGGGGTCGTGATCAGCATCAAATTGACGCTGTGAATCACGGTGAAGATCAAGGTCGACGTTCGCAGCCCCAGCACCGCCGAGGCTCGATCCACCACCAGAGGGCCCAGCTGGAGACCACCCAACTGCAGGGGGCCGAGACGCAGAAGGTCCCAGGCGGGACCTTCCGTCTCGAGCCCCGGAAGCTCGGCCGGATTGCGCAGAGGGAAGGCCGCAGGGGGATCCACAGCAGGCAACAACATCGACAACAGGCCCACCACAAGTGCCAAGGCCGTCAACAACAGAACAGACCGCCACCACAGCGAGCGGGCCAGACCACTGCCGAGGGTGATCAGCACCAGAGCCACCACCAGACCAACGCGCCAAAAAGGTCCTGCCAGTACAGGCGTGAGTAGAAACACAAGGGACCAGGCCAGCTTCAGCCGAGGGTCCAAGCGCCGAAGCCAACCGGTGGAGCCATCGACGTATTGGCCTATGGGGACCTGGCGCAACCAGTCCATGGCTCAGCTTTTGCGACTCTGCTGACGGGCCAGGTCGCGCTCGGCATCACGCTGCTGCTTGCCCCGCCAGAACAGGCGCAGCGGGCTGCCATCGAAGCCGAGACCCTCGCGGATCTGGCGCTCGACATAGCGCCGATAGGTCTCTCCGAACAATTTGGGATCGTTGACAAACAGAGTGAAGCTGGGGGGCCGGCTGGCCACCTGGGTGCCGTAGTACAGCTTTCCCTGGCGGCCACCACGGGTGGTGGGGGGACTGCGCCAACTCAGCGCTTCCTTCAGCACCTCATTCACGACAGATGTCGTAACGCGGCGGCGGTGCTGCTCAACGGCCAAGGCGGCCAAAGCAAAGATGCTCTCCACACGCTGGCCCGTGAGCGCCGAGGTGAACAGCATCGGGGCCCAATCAAGGAAATAGAGCTTGGAGCGCAGCTCCTTTTCCATCGCCGTCATGGTGTGGCTGTCTTTTTCCACCGCGTCCCATTTGTTGACGACCACCACGCAGGCACGGCCGTCCTCTTCAATGCGGCCCGCCAGGCGCTGATCCTGCTCGGTCACCCCATCGAGGGCATCGATTACTAGGACACAGACATCACTGCGTTCAATGGCCTTGAAACTGCGGTTGATGCCGAAGAATTCCGGGCCATAGTTGACGCTGCGACGCCTGCGGATACCCGCCGTGTCCACCAGGCGCCAAGGACGATTCTCACGAATAATGCTGGTGTCAATCGTGTCGCGAGTGGTGCCTCGGATCGGGCTGACAATTGCCCGCTGCTCACCGCAGATGGCATTCAGAAGACTGGATTTCCCGACATTCGGCCGTCCGATGATGGACATCTGAATCGGCTCCTCCTCGTCACCTTCCTGATCCTTCGGAGGCAAAAAGGTAAGCACCTGATCTAGCAATTCTCCGGTGCCGGCTCCGTGGATGGCCGAGATCGGATGGGGTTCACCCAGGCCAAGACCCCAGAATTCACCAGCCATCGCCAGGCCCTGTTCCGGCGACTCACACTTGTTCACCGCCAGAAGCTTGGGACAGCGGTGACTGCGCAGAAATTCAGCGATGGATTCGTCAGCGGCCGTGAGCCCCTGCTGACCATCCACGATCACCAGAGCCACACTGGCTTCCTCGAGCGCAAGAGCCGCCTGCTCCCGGATCTCCGGCAGAAACTCACTGTCGTCGTCGAACACCAGCCCACCGGTGTCAACGACCTTGAATTCGCGATCGCCCCAATAACCATCCTGGTAAGTGCGATCACGCGTCACACCAGGCTGATCGTGAACGATGGCTTCGCGGCTGCGGCACAACCGGTTCACCAAGGTCGACTTACCGACATTGGGGCGTCCGATGATTGCGACGACGGGACGCGCCAAGGGTCTGCTCAGGCCAATCTTTCACCCTACAGAGACGTCATAAACCCACTGCAGATCCGAAATTCTTTCGGAGGGAGACAAATGAGTCTCAACTGAGACGACTAGGGCGGGTTCAGTGTGATCCCTCGCCATGCTCGAGCTCGTTGCCAGTCTTGTGGTCGGCCTTTACGACCAACGCCTGACCGTTTACAACAGCGACCAGGAAGTGGTCCGAGTGATTCCAGTCAGCACCGGCAAGGCCTCAACGCCAACACCAATCTTCTACAGCAAGGTCTATACGAAGTACCGCTCCAAAACGATGTTTGGACGCACCTACACCGTTCCAGGGGTGCCGTTCACGATGTGCGTCAGTGAGAATGAGGCCATCTGCCTGCACGCCGCCCCCTGGCAGGAGAACGCGTAGCAACCCTTCGGCGTGCCACGCAGCCATGGCTGTGTACTCATGCCGATGAACCACGCCCGTTGGTTGTTCCACAACACCCCGAAAGGCACACCCATCACGATTCAGGCCTGAGTCAGCCCACCGGCAGATCACCGGGGTGCCCCTGCACCGGATCGGCAGGAGGCGGAAGCTCCGGGCCCAAGGGCCCCTGCTCCGGCAGGGGTTCTCCTAGTTGTGCCAGCCAGGCCAGCAACCAGTTCACCGCCGTGGCTCGCCGGGTGCGGCGGGGATACAACTCACCGATCCGGTACCCCGCGAAGTTGAGCTGTTGCTTGAGCAGCTGCTTGTGTTCTTTGGGAACCGAGCGGGTCAGACGAACCGACGCCGGACGCTCGGCGATCAACTCGGGAGCCTGGGGGAAGGCCTCCGCCCAATCCGGTGGTGTGTCGGGGCCGCTGCACCACTGCGGTTCGGCAGGCCTATAGCCCAAACGTTCCCAAACCCTTTCGCAGACAAAGCGATCGCTGCAGCGGTCTTCGAGGATCTGAATCAGCAACGAACGACTCAGCGGCCAGGGCATGTCGATTGCGTTGTGCAGCATGGACCCATGATTGCTTTATCGCCCCTGCAGCTTCCCGGCAACGGAACCGCGCGTGAGCTGCGCTGCCGCGTTCTGCAATCACCGCTGGCAGGGGTGAGCGATCGGGTGTTTCGCGGCCTGGTTCGACGTTGGGCGCCTGATGCCCTGCTGTTCACCGAAATGGTGAATGCCACCAGCCTTGGAATGGGGCATGGGCTCTGCAAGGTGGAGTCGCTCGCCGAAGAATCCGGCCCAATCGGCGTGCAGTTGTTCGACCATCGCCCCCAGGCCATGGCCGATGCAGCACGACGGGCTGAAGCCAGTGGTGCCTTTCTGATCGACATCAACATGGGCTGCCCTGTGCGGAAGATTGCCCGCAAAGGGGGCGGTTCCGGGTTGATCCGTGATCCCGAACTGGCCATTCAGATCGTGGAAGCGGTGGCGGGTGCCGTGGCAGTGCCCGTCACGGTGAAAACACGCCTGGGTTGGTGTGGCACTGATACCGATCCCGTGCACTGGTGCCAACAGCTGGAACAAGCAGGAGCACAACTGCTCACGCTGCATGGACGAACCCGCGAGCAGGGTTTCAAGGGCGCTGCGGACTGGACCGCAATTACCAAAGTCCGAGAAGCCCTCACGATCCCCCTGATCGCGAACGGCGACATCCACAACCCCGACGAGGCCCTGCGCTGCCTGAATCAGACTGGCGCAGCAGGGGTGATGGTGGGTCGAGGCACCATGGGAGCCCCATGGCTGGTGGGACAGATCGACGCCGCCCTGGCCGGTCGTGCGATCCCTGCCACACCCAACCCATCAGCACGGCTTGCACTGGCCCGGGATCAACTGGACGGTCTGGTGGAGGATCGCGGAGACCATGGGCTGCTGATCGCCCGCAAACACATGGGCTGGACATGCACGGGCTTCCCCGGCGCCTCGCGACTGCGTAGTGACCTCATGCGAGCCCCCACGCCCGCCCAGGCCAGGGAGCTGCTGACGCAGCAGATCGACGCCCTTGCCGCCTCCGCGGAATAACAAGTGCAGACCACTCCACAGAGGAGTGATCTGTTATGGCGGCTTTGCTATCGGCTGAAATGAAGTGGTCGCAAGGGGTCTCATGCTGTAATGGCGCCGACTTCACGCCGGTGAGCCAGCCGATGAGCACCGCATCCAAGCGACGGGGAATCATCCTGGCTGGCGGGAGTGGCACACGGCTGCATCCGATCACCCAGGCCGTCAGCAAACAGCTGCTACCGGTTTACGACAAGCCGATGGTTTATTACCCGCTCAGCACCCTGATGCTGGCCGGGATCCGTGAGGTGCTGATCATCACGACCCCTCACGACCGGGAGTCTTTCCAGCGCTTGCTCGGCGACGGCCGCTGCTGGGGCATGACGATCGAGTACGCCGTGCAGCCGAGCCCGGACGGTTTAGCCCAGGCGTTTCTGATTGGTGCCGACTTCCTGGCGGGCCACCCGGCTGCACTGGTGCTGGGAGACAACCTGTTCCATGGGCACGATCTGGTGCCCCAGCTGGTGAACAGCAACGCTCAAGCCCAAGGGGCGACGGTGTTTGCCTACCCCGTCAGTGATCCCGAGCGTTATGGCGTGGCCGAATTCGATGCTCATGGCCGCGTGCTGAGCCTGGAGGAAAAACCTCAGAAGCCCAAGAGCCGCTACGCCGTTACGGGGCTGTACTTCTACGACGACAGCGTCGTGGAACGGGCCCGCCAGGTGAAGCCTTCAGCGCGTGGCGAGCTGGAGATAACCGATCTCAATCAGATGTATCTGAATGAAGGGGTGCTGCGGGTGGAATTGATGGGTCGTGGCATGGCCTGGCTAGATACCGGCACCTGCGATTCCCTCAACGATGCCGGCAGCTACATCCGCACGCTCGAACATCGCCAGGGGCTGAAGGTGGGCTGCCCGGAGGAGGTGGCTTGGCGCCAGGGCTGGATCACAGCAGAACAGCTGAGTGAGCTGGCGCAGCCCCTTAAGAAGAGTGGCTACGGCTCCTATCTCCTGCAAATGCTCGAGGAGAGCGTGAGCGATCACGCGGCCCTGCAATCCAGCCTGGAGGTGAGACATGCAGCTTGAACAACTCAACACACCGTCCGGCGCGGTGATTCAGGGTCCCCTGCTGATCACGCCCCAGGCCTTCGGCGATGACCGTGGCTGGTTTTACGAAAGCTGGAACCAACGCAAATTCGATGAAGCCGTCGGCGAATCGGTACTGTTCTCCCAAGACAACCACTCCCGCTCGATCCAAGGCGTGCTGCGGGGACTCCACTACCAGCTCGCACCGGAACCCCAGGCCAAGCTGGTGCATGCCACGGTCGGAGCGATTTACGACGTTGCTGTCGACATCCGACGCAACTCACCAACATTTGGCGCCTGGGTCGGCACCGAACTGAGTGCCGAGAACAAATGCCAGCTTTGGATTCCTGAGGGCTTCGCCCACGGCTTCCTCACCCTCAGCGAGGTTGCGGAGGTGCAATACAAGGCGCGAGGGTTCTGGAACAAATCCTGTGAACGTGCCATCGTCTGGAATGATTCAGATCTGGCCATTGCCTGGCCGATCGATCGGCTGCAGGGCGCCGAGGTGAACCTCTCGGACAAAGATGCCGAAGCAGCAGGGTTCAAAGCCGCTGAGGTGGCTGGAGACGTTTTCCCATGAAGGTGCTGCTCACCGGAGCTGGCGGTCAGCTGGGCCAGGCTCTGATCGCTTCCGCCCCTGAGGGAATCGAGCTGGTGGCCACCAGCCGTCAGCAGCTTGAACTGGCTGACCCTGCAGCCTGCAGCGGCGCCGTGGAACAGCACCAACCCGACTGGGTGCTCAACGCCGGTGCTTACACAGCAGTGGACAAGGCCGAGTCGGAGCCCAAGCTGGCCCACGCAGTGAATGCCGGGGCACCGGAGGCTTTTGCCCGTGCTCTTGATCAACAAGGGGGACGCCTGCTCCAGATCAGCACCGACTTCGTCTTCAACGGAACCCAGGGCACGCCGTATCATCCCGAGCAGGCCCGTGACCCTCTTGGTGTTTATGGCGCCAGCAAAGCTGCTGGAGAAGCAGCGGTCCAAACGATTTTTGGAGCAAGAGGCCGGGGCCTGATTCTGCGCACCAGCTGGGTGATCGGGCCCGTGGGCAAGAACTTTGCCCTCACCATGCTCCGCCTCCATCGCGAACGGGATCAACTGGGTGTTGTCGCCGATCAAGTGGGCTGTCCCACCAGCACCCTCAACCTCGCTCAAGCCTGTTGGCAAACCCTTCAGATCGCTGGTAAGCGCGAGTTGCCAGCTGTTATGCACTGGAGTGATGCCGGAGCCGCCAGCTGGTACGACGTGGCGATGGCCGTTGGCCAAATCGGTGCTGACTTGGGGCTCATCGACACTCCCGCAGCCGTTCAACCGATCACAACAGCGGAATACCCGACGCCTGCTGAACGGCCGGCTTATTCCCTTCTGGACTGCACCGCCACCCGAGAAGCCCTGGACCTCAACGGCGAGCACTGGCAGCTAGCTCTGCAGGCTGTGTTGCAGCAAGCCAAAACGCCATGAAGGGCCACTGAGTTCAACGCGCCAACCCCAAACAACGCCCCACCCCAAGCTCTCACCAATGGTTTCATCCATGCCTTCCGCCTCCGACCTGCTGGAAGCTCGCCGCAGAGTTCTGGTCACCGGAGGTGCCGGCTTCATTGGCGGCGCCGTCGTGCGCAGGCTGCTGCGGGAGACCACAGTCACCGTCTTCAATCTCGACAAGATGGGCTATGCCAGCGACCTGTCCTCGATTGAGGAGGTGCTGAGCGAGCTGGGCGAAGCGGCGAACGATCGGCACAGGCTTCAGCAGGTAGATCTGACAGATGCAGCAGCCGTTGAGGCTGCGGTGCAGGAGGCCGACCCCGATCTGGTGATGCACCTGGCAGCAGAAAGCCACGTGGATCGATCCATCTCCCGTCCTGGTGTGTTCGTCGAGAGCAACGTCAACGGCACCTACAACCTCCTTCAGGCAGTGCGGGGCCACTACGAGGGCTTGAGCGGTGAACGCCGGGACGCTTTCCGAATGCACCACATCAGCACCGATGAAGTCTTTGGTTCACTGGGCTCCGAGGGGCGCTTTTCGGAAACAACGCCCTACGACCCCCGCAGCCCCTACTCCGCAAGCAAGGCGGCAAGCGATCACCTGGTTCAGGCCTGGCACCACACCTTTGGGCTTCCCGTGGTGCTCACCAACTGCTCAAACAACTATGGCCCCTGGCAGTTCCCGGAAAAACTGATTCCCGTGGTCACCTTGAAGGCGGCTGAATGTGAATCAATTCCTCTTTACGGCGATGGGCTGAATGTGCGGGATTGGTTGTACGTGGAAGACCACGTCGATGCACTGCTTCTGGCGGCCTGCCACGGAACGTCGGGCCGCAGTTACTGCGTTGGCGGCCACGGTGAGCGCACCAACAAAGAGGTCGTTCATGCCATCTGCGAGCAGTTGGATCAGAGCTGCCCTTCATCAGCTCCCCACACGGACTTAATCACACCAGTCACCGACCGCCCAGGCCATGACCGCCGCTACGCGATTGACCCAAGCCGCATTAGCTCCGAACTTGGCTGGACCCCTCGCCACGATGTGAAACAGGGTCTAGCGGAGACCGTGCGCTGGTACTTGTCCCACCAGGGGTGGTGCAAGAAAGTTCGCGAGCGGGCGGGATATGACGGCAGCAGGTTGGGTATGGGAACGGTGGCAACTCACGGGACAACACCGGACCGTTGATTCAGATCGACGCCACGATCAAAGGACAGTGATCACGGATGATCGAAGCACCGCTTGATCGCGCCGAGGAACCGATGACGCTGCCGTTCAGGATTGAAACCGACAGCCTGGGTGGCATTGAGGTGGCGTCCGAAGCGCTCTGGGGAGCCCAGACCCAGCGGTCGCTTCAGAACTTCGCCATAAGCGACGAACGAATCCCACTCGAGATCATCCAGGCCCTGGCATGGATCAAGCGCTCCTGCGCAACGGTGAACGGCCAGCATGCGCTTCTGAGCCCTCAACAGGTTGACCTGATCTGCACGGCGGCGGATGCCATTGCCTCTGGCCAGCACAACGATCAGTTCCCGCTTCGGGTCTGGCAGACCGGAAGCGGAACCCAGACCAACATGAACATCAACGAGGTGATCAGCAATCTGGCGTCTCAGGCCTCAGGCACCGCCCTCGGCAGTCACAGCCCAGTGCACCCGAATGACCACGTCAATCGGTCGCAATCCACCAATGATGTATTTCCCGCAGCCATCCATGTCGCCGCGGCCAAGCAACTGAAGGATGGGCTGCTGCCAGCGCTCAATTCCCTGGTTCAGGCCTTGGATGCCAAAGCCCAGGCCTGGATGCCAATCGTCAAGATTGGCCGCACCCATCTGCAGGATGCGGTGCCCCTGCGTCTTGGCGATGAAGTCGCCGCTTGGCGTGATCAACTCAAACAAGCCCAGGCTTGGCTGGAGGACTGTCTGGCCAGCCTCGGCGATCTCCCTCTTGGGGGCACCGCGGTGGGCACAGGATTGAACACACCGCCGGGCTTCCGTCATGCCGTGGCGGAGGCGCTGAGCCGGGTCGCTGGCGTCGAGGTCCGTCCTGCTGACAACCTCTTCGCGGTGATGGCCGGCCATGACGCCCTCGTCCATGCGATGGGCCAACTTCGTCTGCTGGCGGTGGCCCTGCTCCGCATCGCCAACGACGTGCGTCTGCTCGGGTGTGGCCCCAGGGCGGGTCTAGGGGAGTTGCGGCTTCCCGCCAACGAACCCGGCAGCTCGATCATGCCGGGGAAAATCAATCCCACCCAGTGCGAAGCCATCGCCATGGTCTGCACCCAGGTGATCGGACTCGATGGAGCCGTGGCAGCAGCCGGCGCCGGCGGCCATCTGCAGATGAATGTCTATAAGCCCTTGATCGGCTTCAACCTGCTGCAGTCGATCCGCATGCTCAAGGACGCCATGACCAGCTTCCGCCAGAACTTGGTGGAGGGCTTGGAGCCGGATCAGGAACAGATTCAGCGGTTCGTTGATCGCTCCTTGATGCTGGTCACCGCTTTGACCCCGAGCATCGGTTACGAGAAGGCCAGTGCCATCGCTCAGCATGCCCACGATCAGGGGCTGACTCTGAAGCAGGCGGCCTTGGAGCTGGGCCACATCACCCCAGCAGACTTTGATCAGCAGGTGAATCCCGGCGCCATGGCCGCTCCGGAAGCCTGAGCTCAGACCGCCCGTTCCGTTGCCGGGTTGAGCGCAGCGGAGGGCGGCACCAGATCCTGGGCCTCTGCCACGGGGAAGCGGTTGATCGCTTTCAATGCCGTACGGGCATGGCTGCGCAATTGCTCGCTGATCGCTTCGCAGTAGGGCACCTGGGCCAGAAGATCCACAGTGCGGCGCATGATCCGCACCACATCACCCTCGTCCAAGGACGTGTTGGCGATGAGATCGCTCCAGGACGTTCCCCGCGCCCAGGCATCCACAAGACCCATGAGCTCGGGTTCCCACCAGGCCGGCACCACCACACCAGCGCGTTCCTGGGCCCGTAGCAGCTCGCGACGAAGACCCGACAGATCCTGGAGAGCTTCCTCAGCCGCCGCAGGCGGCGGGAAGCCACTCCACAGGTCGGGGCGGTTGACCTCTGTGCTGATCGCCTCGAACACCGCCGCCAGGTCTGGGGGGGAGAGGTCATCGAGATGCCCACTCATCAGAGCCAGCCCCAGCCAGAGTTCGTTGTCGCCTCGCAAGGCAGCAACAGTGCGGCCAATCTCTGTGGGATCTAGCTCATCAAGACATCCGAAGTGCTGCAGGATCTCCATCAAGGCCAGGAAGGTCTCCCAGTGACGGTTGGCCCGCTGATGCAGCAGCTGCTGCCGTTCGGCAATCTCCAGTTCCAGATCTTCCATGCGCCGGCGGTGCTTCTTCAGCTGTTTGCGATCTCCCCAGCGATGGGCCGGATGCTGCTCCTGCTCCTGCTCGAGATCCCGCACCAGCCGGGCCTGCGTCAACACCTCCCCAGCCAGGTCGTATTGCGGGGTGGTCATGTCGTGGCGCCGGGCCATGTGGGCCACGGCTAACGCCAAACCCCCGCTGGCCTGATCGCCATGGCGCAACTCGCCGGAACGGGACAACTCCGGGATCTCCAGCCCGTCCACCTGCAGACAACTGAGCTCCGCGTGGATGCTCACCACGGCCTGGCAAGGCAGCAGGATCCAGACATTTTCATCAGTCAGGCAGAGCAGCAGCGGGAACTGACCGGGCCCCTTCACCTTCTCAACGATCACCGCGGGCGCGACTCGCCCCCGCAGCTGATGCGATTTGAGGCTGACCAGGGTGCCGGTGCTGGCGAACTGCAGGGCCATCGTCAGCTCGTTGGCCAGCGTCTCCTCGGCCTGCTGCTGAAGAATGCGGAGCAAGCGCCGTTCTTCGCGGAGCCGCCCACGCATTTTTTCGTAGTCCTCAAAGTCTTTCCAGGGGATGTCGCCGGCGACGCCCTCCATCTGGCTGAGTTGCAACCTCAGCTGGGAGAGGTTCTCCTCATCTTCCACGAGGTCAAGCCCCGCCAGATAGCGGCCAAAACTGCGCTCGACCAGCTCCCTGGCCTTGGCCAAATCGTGGCGCTGCAGCAGGTTCAGAACCATGCCGTAGCTGGGGGTGAACTGGCTCACCAGGGGGTCGGCAGGACTCGTTGCCAGCTGACCTGCTTCACGCACACCTTCGAACCTGCTTTGCACTGTCACGACGTAGCCCTGGGTGTCGAGGCCACGCCGCCCGGCCCGACCGGCCATCTGGAGGAACTCACTGCCCATCAGGGAGCGATGCCCCCGTTCGGTGCGCTTGGAGAGGGCCGCAATCACCGTGCTGCGGGCCGGCATGTTGATGCCCGCCGCCAGGGTCTCCGTGGCAAAGACCACCTTCACCAACCCCTGCTGGAAGAGCTCCTCGATCAACTCCTTCCAGGCGGGCAGAACACCGGCATGGTGGGCAGCGATGCCCCGCAGCAGCGCATCAGCGTGAATTCCATCCCGAACGGCCTCGGGGTTGTCATGGCTGTAAGCGGTTAAGCGCTCCTTGATGCGCGCCTGCTCCTCTTGGGTTACCAGGCACTGCACCCCCAGATCCCGGACCGCCTTGTCACAACCGCGGCGGCTGAAGATGAAATAGATGGCAGGAAGCATCTGCCGCTCGGCCATCTGGGCCACAACGAAGCTGATCGGCGGTGGCTCCGGTTGCGGCGGCCTCTGGGAACGCCCTTTGCGCTTGTGCCCCTTGGGGGCGCGCCAGACCTTGCAGTTGGGATGCAAACCCGTGCCGGCGTCATTCAAAAGCGGGTGCAGACCCTTGGCACTACAGAAGCTGAACTGCAGCGGCACCGGCCGGTGATCACTCATCACCAACGTGGTCGGACCATGAACCTTCTCGATCCAGTCGGTCAGCTGCCCGGCATTGGCCACGGTGGCAGAGAGCGCCACCAGCTGCACCTTGGGAAGGCAGTGAATGATCGACTCCTCCCAGACCGTGCCCCGCTGAGAGTCGTTCATGTAGTGGCACTCATCGAGCACCACCGCTTCCACATCAGCCAGGGGATCGTCGTGCTCATCCGCCTCGGCGTAGAGCATGTTGCGGAAGATCTCCGTGGTCATCACCACGATGGAGGCCTCGCGATTCACGCTGAGGTCACCTGTCATCAAACCCACGTTCTCCGCACCGAACTGATCACGGAAGTCGCGCAGTTTCTGGTTGGAAAGAGCCTTCAGCGGTGTGGTGTAGAAGACCTTCTGGCCGTGGGCTAGGGCGCGATGAATGGCGTATTCCCCGATCAGCGTTTTGCCGGATCCCGTGGGTGCACTGACCACGACCGAATGTCCTTGGTTGAGGGCATCCATTGCTTCCAGCTGGAAATCATCCAGCTGGAAAGAAAAGATTTCTGAGGAATTCAGTGGAGCACTGCGATCGACATCGGGCTCTGATCGGGGCGTGGCCGGTGTCGATTGGGTCATCAATTGATCTTAAGGAGCCTGGCTGAGCTCTCTTTTCCAACAAGCGATAAGCCACGCCAATGCAATCAATCAGATGCGCCGACCTCCTTTGACGAAACCGAGGCAAATCATGAAAAATAATGGGGAGAATGCTTCGAGCCCTGGTGAGCCCACCCGGGCTTTTTTTGTGCCTGCCTCTGCACAAGAGAAGGGTGACAGGGGCACTCCGCCAGTGCCATGACAGAGGAGTACAAGCACCACTGCCTGTGACCAGCACTCAGCTCACCAAGCCGCGGCCGGCTGAAGACACCCTGATAGATGCCCTGCGGGGCTGCCGCGATGTTCAGGAGCTGAAGGCCCTCGAACATCGCCTGGCATCCACCACCGATGCCCCCCCGCTGTTCAACTGGATCTGTGATCTGCTCGTGGCACGACGCATCTCCCGCGGCCTCGCGGCCCGACTCCTGCTCGAACTCCATGAAGAGGGCTCGATCTAGGGCGACCGACTCCTCCAGACGGCGGCAAGAGCCGAGGTAAACACCTTGAAAGTGATCGGGGCAGCATCGAGAAATACGGAGGTGCGCCACCCATCAAGGCTGACCGCCTTGCTGTGCCTGCTTCGACGTGGTGCTGGCCGACAAGCTGGATGCGTTCGTTCTGGTGTGGCGCCGCTCCACCGGAAACCGCTTCAAGGGCCCCCACCATCGACCAGGAGACCGGCAAATTCAGACAGGATCCTAGAGCGGGTGTCGCCAAACGCCACCTTTACGGGAATGCGCCTGGCGCCGATACAGCAGGCCATCCACCTCAGGCCGAGGTCTCAGCTAGCTAGCCAATAAGTCAAACGATCTCTTTACGGCCAGCCTTGATCTTCTCTTTGGCCGTCATGAGGCCGTAGACGAGCAAGCCGAGAAGAGCGATGTTCACGCCGATGAAGAACATCATGTCCATGGTCTTGTGGCGACTTCGCCCGTGATAGGCGGGAAACGCAAGCCGGCCTACCCGTCAGAAGACTCATTAATTCTGAGGGGAGGGCAACGGTTGCCGCAATTGGAAAGCAGTGCACCGCATGGGTAGCGGCGAAACGGTGGCGACACGAAGGAGCAGTGGGATGCGCTCAAGACACGATCCAGCCAGCGAGTCAGCTTCTTAAAAGACGGGCCTTTCCGAGTGGTCTTGGCCTTGGGAACGCACATTGCGTGTACAGCTGAGCCAGCCGCGTACTTCGCAGCAACTTCAGATAGTTCGATTGTCTTGCCGCACACTCGGCATGGGAGCTTTTTGACCAAGTGGGGATGCCTAACCCTCTTGTTAGAGGTAGCCCTACAACGATCGAAAAAGCCAGTTGTCGATACCGGCGTCACGAATTGAGTGAATACTGACTTTGTGACTCACTTCGTCGCCAGGTTTTCAACCTTGGCCTCAGCCTTTTGACGGCTGCGCCAGCTTGTTGAGATTCAGGGCTTCGAGAGCCACGCCGAAGCTGCAAAAGAAGGCGATCAGGTCTTGGCTGGTGATGGACACAAAGACCCAAGGATCTCGTTACGGGATGTAACGAATGCTCGTAGCATGGCGGCATGAGTCTTCTTAAAAGAGCTCCAGCAAACCTCGCCTATTTGGGCGGCGGCATGATCGTCGCGGTCAGGGCATTGGAAGTTTTTGTTGGCGGCGCCAATGCTGGTGACTACCCTCTCAGCAAATCAACTAAAGCACCCTCCATACAGGCTCATCAAAAAACTGAAGTCAAGTCCTGACGATGTCTATTGATGCCCGATGCCAAGAACAGCAAGCAGCTGCTGATCGCATGTTCATGGACTTCAAATACACCCGCCCTGGCTCGAAAGAGCAGCTACAGGCCTTAGCCACTCTGAGCTTTCTCATAGGGATGTGGGCCGATTTCCTCACTGCCGAGGAGAAGAGAATGGATCAAGTATTAGCCCTAGAAGGCCGCTGATCAGTCGCGAGCCAAGCCCCTGCTAATGCAGGGGCTTGGCTTATCAGCTCAGGCAACAGAGATGCTGTGAGGTGCAGCGGGATAGCTCGTTGGCATGGGATCTACCTCTCCTTCTGCCATCGCTTTGGCGCGCCGGTACATCTGGCTACTAGTAGCCCCTTGAGCTCCCATGGCGGCTGCAACAACTGCCCAGTTCTTAGTTTCGGAGGTCATTGACTTCAGAAAATTCGACCCATGAACCATCGCCAAATAGCTCCTTATGCCGTGACGGAGGCATCCGCACAGCAGACCTCTCACAGAAAGAGAAAGCAGTGGCTATGGCGCACCTGTATCAGGCCCTACGTCAAGCAATTTCGAGCATCTGTAATAATTCAAAAAGTTGCCTCTGCTGAATGCACGAGGAAATAGTTGCGAGCCTTCACCTTGATTTGCGCTCTCTCAAGCTTGAGTACAAGACAACCTGCGATGCGTTGAGAAATTGGCCTGGCGGACCTGCAGAGGAGCAAGAATTTCTCGAGTACAAAAAACAAGAGCTTTTTCGAGCCTTAGTCGAGCACACCTTCCATGACGAACCTGTCTGATTGTTTGACAACTCCTGAAGTGTCATAGGCACTGGGCATTCAACTGGCAGAAGGACGTGGGGTGGGCACCAAAAGCGTGTTATGCCAGCAGGTTTCACCTGGTGATCATGTCTATAGAAGCAAAAGGTTTTTATGGATCGCCGCCGTACTTCTGGAGATTTCATCAAGGCATATCAGGCAGTTAATTGACACCCAGCAGTAATCAGGTTGCCATCACCGCAGGTTGCACCCAAAACCACTTACGCCTCAGATCACCTTCTAATGATGCAAGGCTGGCGCCTCCAAAAGGCCGCAAGGGCGCTGCCGATCAGGCAGTGAATCACTGCAGAGATGGCACCCGGCAACGCCGTCAGGGGACTGGCGAAACCACCACTGCGAGCGAGCACCACGGCCAGTCCTGAGTTCTGCATGCCCACCTCGATGCTGATGGTCCGCTGGGCCTGCACGCTCTGCCCCGCCAGCCGGGGAATCAGCCAGCCGAGCAGAAAGCCGCCGCCGTGCAGTAGCAGGCAAGCCAGGATCAGCACGCCCCCCTGCTGACGCAGCACAGCCGTCTGGCTGCCCACGATGCTGGAGACGATCATCACGATGGCTATCACCGCAAGGGGAGGCATCACCGGCTCAATCCGCTGGGCCACACCGGGCAGACCACGCTTGAGCACCACCCCAACGGTGACGGGTAACAACACCACCTGAAGCACTGCCAGGAACAGGGCCCAACCGTCCACCGGAACGTACTGGCTGGCCAATACCTGCGTGAGACGCGGGGTCAACACCACCGCCGCCAGGGTGCTGATCGTGGTCATGACCACCGACAGCGCCACATCGCCACGGCCGATCAGAGCCACCACATTGCTGGCGGTCCCCCCTGGGCAGCAGCCGACAAGAATCAAGCCCACCGCAAGCGGGGCAGACAGGTGCAAAGCCGCCGCAATCACAGCAGCAAGAGCCGGCATCACCAGGAACTGCACCAGCACCCCCAGCAGCATGGCGCGGGGGCGTTGAGCAACCCGCATGAAATCAGCGGGTGTCAGCCCAACCCCCATACCGAGCATGATGACGCCGAGTCCAAGGGCGATCAGTGGCCCCTTAAACCAGATGAATAGCGGGGGATGCAGCAAGGCCAGCAAAGCTCCCAGCAACGTCCAAAGCGGAAAGAGCAGAGTGAAACGCTCCCAGGTCATGACGATCAGAGGATTGCGACCATCCTTGTTCAGGGCGGATTCCAGACTGTTGTGATGCGGGACCACGCTTCTCCCATCCCTCCAGCCCGCCGCCGCCGCCTGCGGAGCTTGAACTCCGGCCAGGAGCCCTGGCAGCTGCAGGATCCCGCCGGAGCCGGCCAGCTCGTTGATCTGGCGAGCAACGACTACCTCGGGCTCTGCCGTCACCCCGATGTGCTCGCAGCGGCAACGGAGGCCGTGGCCTCCGATGGCGTCGGTGCCGGTGGATCTCGCCTGATCACCGGAACCCGACCACGCCATCTGGAACTGGAGGCAGATCTTGCCACCTGGTTGAACCGAGACCGGGTGCTGCTGTTCCCCAGCGGATTTCAAGCCAACATCGCCGCCCTAACGGCCCTGAGTGACAGGCACACCACCGTGTTGGTGGACCGGCTGATCCACCACTCGCTGCTGGCCGGAGTCCGCACCAGTGGAGCGCGGCTGCAACGCTTTGCCCACAACGATCTTAAGGATCTCGGCCAGCGGCTGCAGCGGCTCAACCCGGCAACAACACCGCCACTGGTGGTGACCGAAAGCCTCTTCAGCATGGAAGGCACCAGCCCCGATCTGCAGCGCATCGCCGACCTGTGCGCCCACCACGGTGCACAACTGCTGGTGGACGAAGCCCACGGCCTGGGAGTGCTGGGGCCAGGAGGCCGCGGGCTTTGCCATGGACTCCAACAGCCTGTGGCCTTGGTGTGCGGCACCTTCGGTAAGGCCTTCGGCAGCGGAGGTGCATTTCTGGCTGGGGATCACAGCACGATGGAACGGCTGCTTCAAACCAGTGGGGCTTTCCGCTACACCACGGCCCTGGCACCATCGCTGGTGGCTGGAGCCCAGGCTGCCCTGCGCTTGATCCAAACCAACCCCAATTGGGGAAGCAAGCTGAGCCAGCGCTCGGAACGCTGGAGAACAGCTCTGGCGCACCAGGGCTGGGCAAAACCAGCAGGGCACGGTCCTGTGCTGCCCTTGCTGGTCGGTGGCGACCAGGACGCGCTCGACCTCCAGCAACAGCTGGAGCAGGCGGGTCTGCTGTCGGTGGCGATCCGGCCGCCCACCGTCCCGGAGGGAACCGCCCGTTTGCGCCTGGTGCTGCGGCGGGACCTGCCGGAGGGCACATTGGAGCAACTGCTCGCAGCCCTCGGCTCTCGATGATGCAGGTCCTGGCAATGCATGGTTGGGCTGGCCAGGCCGGCACCTGGTCCCACTGGCGTCAACGCTTTGAAGATGGGGGAGCGAGATGGTCAAGCGCAGACCGGGGCTACGGCGGCGGTGAGGCCGTTGCTCCGGCATGGCCCCACGGCGCAGGATGCAACCTGTTGATCGTCCACTCCCTGGGGCTGCATCTGCTGCCGGCAACTGTTCTGGCGCAAGCCGATGCGGTGGTGCTGCTGGGCAGCTTCAGCGCCTTCGTGCCACACGGGCGTGCAGGGCGCGCTGTGGCGGTAGCTCTGCAGGGGATGCAGGCGGCCCTGGACACCGACCAGGAACTGACGATGCTTGAACGCTTCCTCGACAAAGCCGCCTCACCCCATGCCCGCAGTGCCCTGCCCCCAGCACCCCTATTGCAAGGTTTGACGAGCCTGGGGCGCCAGCGGCTGCAGCAGGATCTGGAGCTTCTGGCGCACTGCCAGGCCCTGCCGGTGGGATGGCCTGAAGCAGTACCTGTGCTGGTGGTGCAGGGCGAACGGGACGCTGTGGTGCACGCCGCATCGGCGCTGCAGCTGATCGATGACCTCAGACAGCAGCCGCTGACCCTCCATCGGGATCTGAATTGGGGCCACGCACTGATCACACCAACGGTGCTCTCGGTGGTGCAGCAATGGCTGGGGGCCCTGTGATTCGCCCCGACCAGGTGCTGGAGCGCTTCAGTCGCGCAGCGCCGACCTACGCGGGCGACGCGCAGCTGCAACGGGCCATGGCCTGGCGCTTAGCCCAACTCAGCCGCCACTGCTCCATCCGGCGCGGCCTTTGGGCAGACCTCGGCAGCGGCACCGGTCATCTGGCCGCAGCCCTGGAAGCCGCTCACCCGGGGCAGCGAGTGATCCGCCTTGATGGAAGTGCCGCCATGTTGAACAGCCACCCCCGCGGAACACGCACCCTGCGGCATGACCTGAGCCGCGGGCTACCGGACTGGAGTGAGCCACCGCAACTGCTGGCCTCCAGCTTTGTTTTGCATTGGTTGCCAGATCCAGTGCAACAGCTTCGGCGTTGGGTGGATGCGCTGCCGAAGGGAGGCTGGCTGGCCCTGGCGGTGCCGGTGGACGGAAGTTTTCCGCAATGGCAGCACGCCGCCCGCGCAGCAGATCAGGCCTGCACGGCCTTGACCATGCCGGCGCGAGAGCAACTAATAGCGGCCTTGCCCGATGGCGTGGTGCAACGAGACGAGTGCCTGAGCTTCACCCAACACGCCGCCAATCCACTGCGGCTGCTGCGACCGATGAGCAGCATTGGCGCCTCCGTCACCAACAGTGGCCGGCTCTCCCCAGGCCAGTGGAAGGCCGTCTTCCGGGCTTGGCCCCAAGCCAACGCATCACCCGGGTTCGCCCTGACCTGGAGGATGTGGGTTCTCATGGTGAAGCGATGAACGGCAGCGTCAGTCGCCTGGTGGTGTGTGGAACCGACACGGACGTCGGCAAAACCGTAGTGAGTGCGTGGCTCGTGCAGGGGCTTCAGGCCAGCTATTGGAAACCGGTTCAGAGCGGACTGGAGGGCGGCGGAGACCGCGAACGGGTGCGGGAGCTGTTGAACCTCCCGCCGGAACGAATGCTGCCCGAGGCCTATGCCTTCCGAGAACCGGTCTCCCCCCACTGGGCCGCCGAACTGGACGGCACGCCGCTCGACCCATCACAACTCACCATTCCCGATCATCAGGGATCGCTGGTGGTGGAGACAGCTGGAGGGTTGATGGTGCCCCTCACCCGCAACTGGCTCCAGATCGATCAACTCGTGAAGTGGCAGTTGCCAATTGTTCTGGTGGCTCGCAGTGGGCTGGGCACCCTCAACCACACCCTGCTCAGCCTGGAAGCGATAAGACGGCGGAATCTCACGGTGTTGGGGCTGATCCTCAACGGCCCCCTCCATGCCGACAACCCGGGGACCCTCGAACAGTTCGGTGACGTCCCCGTTCTGGCGCAGCTTCCCCCCCAGGCCTCGCTATCAGCAACGGTTCTGGAGCGGCTTTGGCGCGAGAAGGATCTCACCACTACATTCCGACGAGTGTTGAAGCGATCGTCCCCGTGAATTCACGTCAAACCCTGGCGAGCCTGGCTGTTTCAGCACTCTGCGTTGGAATTCTGGTGCTGTTCACCGATATCGAGGTGCAGCTGGTGCGCTGGGTGAACTGCAGCGCCATTGCCACAGAGGCGGAAAGGAACAGTGACGTCTGCCGCTGAAGACTCAGCCCAGGGCCTTTGAACCGGTGGGGCAGGTGCCCAGTCGCATCGCTGCATGGCGAACGGCGATCTGCAGCGGCCATCCATGACTGAGTTCAGCCTGGATCAACTCCAGCTGGGACGATGACCAACCCCGCAGTTCGAGATCACTGCGAATCGACTGCCAGTCGCCCTCCGGGAGAACGAGACGTCGCTTGGCCGAAGGCTCAGGCTGCCTGGCGGGAACAAAACGCTTGGATTGACGACGGGTGCGTGGGGCAGCCATCCGGGGCATCTCCAACAGCCTCAGATCCAATATGGCAAAACCTGCCGCTGCTGCCATGGAGTCGATCCGCCATCCGAATCTGTGGCCCCCCTTCACCCAGATGTCCAGCGCAGCCAACTCCCAACGGGTGATGTCCGGAGACGGGGCTCTGCTGATTCGTGAAAAGGGGGAACCGCTGATCGATGCCATCAGCAGCTGGTGGGTCACCCTTCACGGCCATGCCCATCCGGTGTTGGCCAAGGCCATTGCCGATCAGGCCGCCCGCCTCGAGCAGGTGATTTTTGCCGACTTCACCCATGAGCCTGCGGAACAGCTGGCCGTACGCCTGAGCGGACTCTGCGGGCTGCAACGGCTGTTCTTCTCCGATAACGGTTCCACTGCGGTGGAAGTGGCGCTCAAGATCGCCTGCCAGTGGTGGGCCAACCGGGGCCAAACGCGCTATCAGATTGTCGCCTTCGACGGGGCATACCACGGCGACACCTTCGGGGCGATGGCCGTTGGCGAACGCAACCTGTTCAGCGCGCCATTTGAAGACAAGCTCTTTCCCGTTGCCCGGGTTCCCTGGCCGGCTACCTGGTGGGATGACGATGCCGTGGAGGCCAAGGAATCGGCAGCACTGGAGGTGCTCGAGCGGGTGCTGGAGACACCGACTGCGGCGGTGATCCTCGAGCCCCTGCTGCAGGGGGCCGGCGGCATGGCCATGGTGCGGCCCGAGTTTCTGCAACAGGTGGAAACACGCACCCGTCAGGCTGGAGCACTGCTAATTGCCGATGAAGTGCTGACCGGCTTCGGACGCTGCGGCGACTGGTTCGCCAGCCGGCGGGCGGGCATCCGGCCGGATCTGATGGCGCTGTCCAAAGGCTTGACGGGTGGATGTCTGCCAATGGGCGTGACCATGGCCAGCGAAGCGGTGTTCGAAGCCTTCGTCGGTGACGACCCTTGTCTGACCCTCTGGCACGGCCACAGCTTCACGGCCAATCCGCTGGGCTGCGCCGCGGCCAACGCCAGCCTCGATCTGATGGAGCGCAACCCCGCAGCCTTTCAACAGTTCGAACAACGGCATCGTCCGCACCTCGAACGGTTGGCACGCCATCCGAGGGTGCAACACCCCCGGCTGACGGGGACGGTTGCCGGCTTCGACCTCGTTGTGGAGGGAACCTCCGGCTACCTCAACCCCGCGGGGCCGAGATTGAAACGGCTGGCGATGGAGAACGGCGTCTTCCTCCGCCCCCTAGGCCAAGTCGTCTATCTGCTGCCACCCCTCTGCATCAGCGATGCCCAGCTGGAACGGTGCTACTCGGTGCTGGAAATGGCCCTCGACCAGCTCTGAACGTTATGGCCTCAGGGACCCGCCTGAATAGCCGCCTCGACATCGGCCCTGGAGAGGCCATAGGGCAGCGAACACTGCAGCATCGCTTCCAAAGAACCTGGGTGCCAGACCACTTTGAGGTCCTCCCGTTCTAGCAGCAACAGCGCCCTCCACTCAGAACGCTCCAGCATCCATTGGCAGGGGTTGTCGTCCATGCGGACGGCACCCAGCTGCTGAAGCCAGGCCTCAAGCGCCGGAAGAGAGTGCTGATTCAGCGGGGTGCTCTCCGGGGGCAGGGCGGCCATCAGGTTGCGAACGCAAGGATGTCTTCGAAGTCTGCTCATCCGCCAGCCAACTCGGCGACACCTGCCAGTCGCGGCCTTGGGCAAGAGCCACGCCCAACCCCAGCACCAGGCTGAGCAACAGCGCGATGCTCAACAGCACCAGCGAGAACCACTCGCCGCCAGAGAGTGGCCTTCGTTGACCGATGCCCTGCCAGGCATCCGGGCGGGGCTGACTCTGCAGGGGCAGGGGCGATGACGGCGCCTGTGCACCAAGACCGAGGGTTGCTTGGCTCTGACGCAGCAGAACGTCGTAGGACTCCTTGAGCTCCTGAAAAGCAATGCTGGCCTGCTCGGGCGGCAGTTGCGTGGTGTCGGGATGGAGGGCCTTGGACTGGCGTCGAAAGGCCTGGCGCAAGGTTTCAGCGTCAACCCCGGGGCGCACGCCAAGCCGTTCGTGATGGCTGGGGTGGGCTTTGGACACAGGGGACAGCCGGTCCTTCATCCTAAGAAGAGTTGTTGGTGCAGCCATGGCCGCCACCGCGCCTGAACCGGCGTTCTGGGACGCCCTGGGATGGCAGCCATCGCAAGGGCAGCGCGACCAGCTGGTGGAGCTTCAAGGCCTTCTGCAGAGCTGGAATGAACGGGTCAACCTCACGCGCCTGGTGAACGGCGATGATTTCTGGATTGGTCAGGTCTTCGACAGCCTCTGGCCACTGGCGGGGGAACTCCAATCAGCGAACGAGCCACAGCACTGGATTGATGTGGGGACCGGGGGCGGCTTCCCCGGTCTCGCCGTCGCCATTGCCCTGCCCCAGTCACAGGTGACCCTGCTGGATTCCGTCGGACGCAAGACCGCCGCCGTGGAAGCCATGGCCAACAGCCTGGGGCTTGCCGATCGGGTGCGGGTCCGCACCGAGCGGATCGAAACCACCGGGCGCGATCGCAACTTCCGCGGCAGCTTCGATCGAGCCGTGGCCAGGGCTGTGGCGGCAGCTCCTGTAGTGGCCGAATACCTCGTGCCCTTGCTGAAAACCGACGGCCAGGCCCTGCTGTATCGGGGACAGTGGAATGACGCCGATGCCGTGCCGTTCAACAGAGCCCTGCACCTGCTGCAGGGCCGTCTGATGGAGGTGCAGCACCGGCAACTGCCCGGTGATCGCGGCACGCGTCATCTTCTGCGGGTGCAGCCGAACGGCCCCTGCCCCCGCAGCTACCCAAGGGCCGTGGGAACGCCCAGCCGAGATCCCCTCGGGGAATAAAACGAACACTCAGACGCTCGACAAGCGCATCTGGGATTCGCCCTTGAGCCGGTGCTTGAGGCTGCGCAGGATCTCGGGGATGCGCTGACGCCATGGGCTCCCCTGCAGGACGCTCCGCAGCTCTTCAGCACTGACCTCCCCATCAAAGCCATCGGCGTTGGCGCCGGCGAACCAGTGCCCGCCGGAGCCCAACAACCCATATCGGGCTTTGGCATAACTCTCGAGGTCCCAGGCCTCCAGAAGGTTGTACAACCAAAGCAACACCGGCAGGTTGATCCCCCCAGGCGTCGCATGCCAAGGCGGCAGCCCGACGGACCAGGTGGCCATCCAGTCACGACCCAGTGCTTCATCGGCCGCTTGCCGAAGCCGCTGATCCACCGGCGCAATCAAGGACGCTGCATCAGACAGCAGATGCAACGCCTCCAGGTGAAGCTCGAGATCCTCCGGCCGGGCCGCTCCCACGCTGATGGTGTGCACCCGCGGATCCTGGAGACAAAACAGGTCGTTAAAGACGATGGGATGCAACGGTGCACAAAGCTCCAACAGCCGTTGGGATGGCGTGTGCAGATGGCCGCCTTTGTCAGTGGGGCTAATGATGAACATCCCCATGTCTTGACGGCGGGCCGCATCCAGGGCGGGACTGTTGTCCTGGCGGATGTAATACCAGTGCAGATTGACGTAATCGAAGGCACCGGAATCGCAGGCCTCTGCGATCAAGGCTGTGGGGCCATGGGTGGAGAAGCCCACATGACCAATGCGACCCTCCGCCTGCCAGCGGCGCACCACCTCCATGCACCCCCCGGGCTGAAGGGTCTGCTCGAGATGCTCCGGCAGGTTGATGCCATGGATAGCCAATAAATCCAGGCGATCACATCCCAGCCGCTCAAAACTGAGCTCCAGTTCCGCTTCGAAGGCGTCGGGATCGGGCCGGGGAGGCACCTTGCTCTGCAGCAGACGGGAGGGATCGGGTATACGCGGCAGGGCCCAACCCAGCTGACGCTCAGAGCTGCCGTAGTGCCGCGCTGTTTCCACATGATGAAAACCCAAATCCACAGAGCGCTTCAGGGTCGCCTCGAGCTGAGTCTGCGACGCAGACGTGATTTCATCGGCAGGGAGGTCAGTCCAACTCTGCTGAAAGCGCATCCCCCCCAGAGACAACAAGGGGATCTCAAGCTCCGTTCGGCCGAATCGGCGGGTGGGCAGCGCCATCAACCCTGGGGACGAGGCTGCAGATTCTGGCGAATCAGGTTTTGCCGCAACGTTTCCAACGACTCAAAGGGAACCCAGTGGATACAATCCACGGGACAGGTATCGATGGCCTCCTGAATGCATTCAGTGGAGTCGCCGTCCTGTCGGATAGCTCTGGAACGTCCCAGATTTGGCTCCACAACGAAGGTATTAGCGGCCACGTGTGCGCAGTAGCGACAGCCAATGCAGATGGCTTCGTCGACCCAGACAGCCTGGTCGCGCATGTCACCTCCGAGCAGAGGCTCCCTACCTGTGGATTGCTCCGGCGGCCGGGCTGGAGCAGAAAAAGCGTGTGAAGAAGGATCAGGCAGGATTCAGGCGTCCCAGCGGGTCACCACGAGTTCAATCGAACCATCTTGGGTTTGGATCTGTTCGGCAACCTGAAAACCTTCCTTAGTAGTGGCAGCCAGAACCGTGTTCAAGGCGTAGCACTGGGCAAGCTTGGAGAGGAAGCGTTCCACAGGAATCTGTTGCTTCCACAGATCAAGATCGGTGACCAACTCGTAGGACTCCGATGCGCTGTTCCAGCGGAAGCCGATATCACCACCGTCCTGCACTGCAATGGCCAGATCAGCCGAAACGGTCTGACCGCGGTAACCACGCACAGGGCGTTCACCCTGATCAGGGGCGTAACCCATGTCTTCCAAAGCTTTCACCAGAGGCTCCAGCTGACGCAGTTCGGTTTTGACGGTGCTGAAATGCGACATCAGTTCAGATGAGCTGGGAGAGACTGGGACTGGACCTCAGGCTGCAGAAACGCTTCGGATGTGGACTCCTGACGTTCAACTGTTCCAAGAGCAGCTTCAACTTCTTCAGTGAGCTGCTGGCACGCCTCGCCTGCAACACCCTCGACCCGTTCTTCCACACGACCATCAGGCCGAATGGTGAAACGAATGGTCTTTTGGGGCATTGAAGAAGCGCGATTTGCGTTGCAATCTAGTGGTGGTCTCCCCCGAGTGTTGCCTTCCTCGTTACACAGCCCAGTTACAGGATGAAACCGTCGTTGATCAAGGCCTGTAGACGTTCTAGGACCAGCGGGTCCTCAAGCTGCTCTAGGGCGGTTCTGGCTTCATCGCGCACAGAAATCTCTCCGTCATGGAGCAGGGCACTCACCAAAGACTCAACGATCTCAGCTTGTCGCGGCTGCACCAACTGATCCATCAAACGGCCCAAAGCCCAGATGCAGTTGCTGCGCACCACCGCTTCACTGTCGATGCGCAGACTCACCAGCAATTGACCCGCCGCGGGGTCGGCCTTGACCGGTGAACGGCTGCCGGCCTCCGCCAGTGAGCCTGGACACCAAAGGCGCACCGCCGCGACATCCGTCTGCAATGCCCGGATCAGCGGATTCAGCACCGGAGCATCTGGGAAATTGCCCAGGCTCCAGGCCGCAGCCTTACGGACGTAGGCATTGGCATCGAGCTGCAGCAGCTGCAACAGCGGCTCAACAGCCGGAGGAGATGGGTTGCGACCCAAGGCATAGACGGCACTCATCCGCTCCACCGGACAGAAGTTCTGGAGCAAGGGCAGCAGCAGGGCGATTGCACGTGGATCGCGGTGTTCACAGAACACCTGCAGGCCTTGGAGCCGTTCTCCATGGTTGCCACGCAACCAGACAAGACCCTGGTCACAAGACCGGGCAATTTGCAGAGAGGAATCCTGCTCGGCGTCGTCGAGCTGGATCGCATCAAGCGGATCAACATCGTCTTCGGCCGCTAGCTCACGCGCCAGCAGATCAGGATCCACGGAAAGGTTGGAAAGCCCCTGGTCCTTCTGTTGGCTGCGATCGTCAGTCATGCGTGGATGCTACGGGAGCCATTCCAGGGCTCAACCCATGGGAGCTGGAGCCAGCATGTCACCGGGAAGCCAGATGCGGGCACTCACGGCCACCAACGCCAGGGCAAACAGGAGAACAATCAGAGCCGGCAGAAGTGTGGAACGAAAAAACGACACCGGAACACGCCAATCAAGGCGCCATTCTGCTCAAGACGGCACTGCATCGACACGCCGCCTCAGCTGCCAGATCGAGAGGATCAGCACCGACAGACCGATCCAACCAGTCCACTGTTGATGCAACAGGAATCCTCCGGTGCCGAGCAGACCGCCGAACAGCACACCGCAGGCCAGCACAAAGCGCCGCAGCATGGCGGGCAGAGACTCCATCGGCATGACACCGAAGCGCTGGCGCAGGTGTGACCAACCGGGGCCCGGAGGACGCACCGTCCGCACAAACCGCTCCAAGACAGCGTCGGATTCCGGAGGTGTGCTCAGCATCACCGCCAACCAGACCAGAGCTGAGAGGCCGGTGATCACCGCAATACGAACCCCATAATCCTCGATCCGAACCAGGGGCACCACCGAGGTGAACACCCCAACGAAAAACCCGCAGAGCATCGCCGACAGCTCCGCTGCGGCGTTAACGCGCCACCAGAACCAGCGCAGCACCAGAACCACACCTGGGCCGGACCCGATGGCGATCACCAGCCGAAACACCGTGCCGATGCTGTCGCTAATCAAAGCGGTGATCACCCCAAGAACAAGCAGCAGAACCGTGGTGAGTTGTCCCACCAACAACAGCTCGCGCGGACCGGCGGAGGGTCGAACAAAGCGCTGATAGAGGTCGTGAGTGAGGTAGCTGGCTCCCCAGTTCACCGAGGTGCTCACGGTGCTCATGAACGCCGCCACCAGGGAAATCACCACCAGGCCAAGCGCCACGGGGGGCAGCAGTTGCACGGCCAGGGTGGGATAGCCGAGCTCCAGATCAGCGCCAGCTGGCAACAGCACCAGGGCCGCCAAGGCGACCACGATCCAGAGCCAGCTGCGCAGGAGGTAATTCACCACCAGAAACACCCAACCCGCCAGCCTGGCCTGATGCTCATCACGGGTTGCCAGCATCCGCTGGATGAACTCGCCGCCACCATCGCTACGACGGAAACTCCACCACTGCACAGCGATGTAGGCCGTGAACATCGGGATGCTGATGCCACTGCCCTGCAACCAGCGGAAGCCCGAGTCATCCCAGGTCCAGGGCACCAGAGACAGCAGCTCTGGACGCTGCAGCGCCTGCAGTTGCTCCAACAGCGCCGTCATCCCTCCTGCGGCATGGAGCGCAGCCGCGGCCACGGCCACGGCACCTGCCAACGCCAAGACGAGCTGGACCAGATCGGTCACCACAACAGCCCAGAGCCCACCGGCCACGGTGTAACTCATCACGAGCAGGGCCACGACCATCAACAACCAGACCGTGTCCGTCAGTCCCAGTGCAGCGGGTTGACCCGACACCAGACCCAGGGCTTCCACCACCTTGCGGAGGGCGAGGAAGGCATACCCGATGCCGATGCAGTTCACCGGCACGGCCAACAGGAAAGCCTTGATACCGCGCAACCAAGCCGCCGCCGCTCCGCCATAGCGCAACTCGGTAAAGGCGGCGTCGGTGAGCACACCGCTGCGGCGCCAGAGGGGTGCGAAGACAACCGCCATCGCCACATGGGCCAAACCAAAACTCCACCACTCCCAGTTGCCCGCCAGGCCGCGGGCACCCACCAGGCCGGCGACGTAGAGCGGCGTGTCGATAGAGAAGGTGGTCGCCGCCATCGAGGCGCCGGCCAACCAACCGTTCAGACGACGGCCAGCCACGAAATAATCCGCTTCGCCGCTGTTGCGGCGGGCCAGCCACAACCCCAACACCAGGGTTAGAACGAGGTAAGAAGCGAGAAGCAGCCAATCGATTGCTGTCATTCGCAGACCTTTAGTTCCCCGATGAATTGGGAGCCATCTGCTGACGCCGGAGCTGACCGCAAGCCGCATTTTGATCCAGCCCCCGGCTTGCCCTCAGACTCACGGCGACACCGCGTCGCTCCAGAACACGACGAAACGCCTCAATCCGCTGCGGCGTCGGTCGCTTGAACTCCTCCTCCTCAATCGGGTTGTAGGCGATCAGGTTCACGTGACTCTGGAAACCGCCAACTCGATCCGCCAGCTCTGCGGCGTGCTCTGGCTGATCATTGAGTTCACCCAGAAGGATGTACTCAAAACTCACCCGCCGACCGGTCACGTCCAGATAGTGACGGCAATCCTCAAGCAGGGCGTCATAGGGGTAGGCATGGGCTGTGGGAATCAGCTCCTCGCGCAGCCGCTGGTTGGGGGCATGGAGACTCACCGCCAGGGTGAACTGGGCGCGGCCTAACCGCTGCATGGCCAGCTCTGCCAGTTGCGGCAGGGTTTTCGGAACACCCACCGTGCTGACGGTAATGCGCCTTTGGCCGATACCAAGGTCATCATTAAGGCAGCGAATCGCCTCCAGGACAGCGCTGCTGTTAAGCAGGGGCTCGCCCATACCCATGAACACGATGTGGGAGGGACGACGGTCCATCGCCTCACGCACACTCAGCACCTGATCCACGATTTCATGGGTCTGGAGTGAACGCTGCAGGCCCCCTTTGCCTGTGGCGCAAAAACGGCAGGCCATGGGACAACCCACCTGGCTGGACACACAGACGGTGAGCCGTTGGTCGGTGGGGATACCCACGGTTTCAATGGTTTCGCCGTCCTCTGTGGAGAGCAGCAATTTGGTTGTGGCATCCGTGGCCACCGAACGATGCACTTCCTTCAGTCGGCCAACATCAATGCCGTCCTCCAACAAGGAGGCACGCCAGGTCTTGGGGAAAACCGTGATTTCGGCCAAGGATCGAGCCCCCTTGGCATAAATCCAGTCATGGAGCTGACGGCCGCGAAACGGCTTTTGCCCCTGGGCGACGGCCCAGTCCTGCAGCTCGGCCGCGCTGCGACCCAGCAGAGCCTGGGTCACCAGATCAGCAGACCATGGCCCAGCTTGATCTCCACCGCCATCAAGGCAATGAAGCCAAGCATGGCCAAACGTCCATTCAGCCGCTCTGTATGGGTGTGGAACCCATATTTGGGCAGGCGTCTCTTGGGAATCTCAGTGGGCTCAAGCATGGAAGGGGCTGCAATGGTGAACGTTTGAGCGGAACTCATTCGTCAGAGAGCAGGCCCTCTTCCTGAAGACCCTCAACGGCTTCAGCATCGACCACCTGCTCTTCCTTCAGCTCATTGTCGGCGTCCGGACGGGTAAACGCGGCGAAATTGCTCGCCGAGGGGTCGATGTTGTGGCGGGTGCGGGTGGCCTCGAGGTCGGCGTCACTGGGGTCATCCAGCACCGCACTGGCGCTAGCCGCAGGGGGCATGTCGACGGTGTAGTCGGGACGCAGGTTCTGCATGCGGCGGTAGCCGGCCGGATCCTCTGAAAGGATGTCGGGGTGGGGGCCAGCCTCCTTCTGTAGCTCCTCTTCAAAGCCACTGAAGCCAGTACCTGCAGGAATCAGGCGACCGATGATCACGTTCTCCTTGAGACCGCGCAGCCAGTCGCTCTTGCCCTCGATTGCGGCTTCGGTGAGCACCCGGGTTGTCTCCTGGAAGGAGGCGGCGGAGATGAAGCTGTCGGTGTTGAGCGACGCCTTGGTGATACCCAGCAGAACCGGGGTGAACTCGGCGGGAGCACCACCGGTGATCGCCATGGCCTGGTTGGTGTCTTCCACCTGACGCAGTTCGATCAGCTCACCCGGCAACAAGGTGGTGTCACCGGCATCCTCGATCCGCACCTTGCTGGTCATCTGACGGACGATCACTTCGATGTGCTTGTCGTCAATCGAGACGCCCTGGGACTTGTAGACGTTTTGAACCTCAGTCACCAGACGGTGCTGCAGGTTGGCGATCGCCTCTTGAGCGGCATCCATCAGAGGCTTGCGGCTGCGCAGATCCTCGAAATAGCACTCGAGCAACTCGTGGGGATTGATCGGGCCATCGGTCAGCAATTCACCGGCAGTGACCTGCTGGCCATCGCTCACCATGATGTTGCGGCCGAGCAGGATCGGGTATTCACCGATGGCGTCATCGGATTCGATCACGTTGACGGCGAGGGAGTCGTCGTCTTCACCCTGCTTGATCTCAACGGTGCCGGGCTTCTTGCAGAGAATTGCGGATTCACGGGGGCGCCGGGCCTCCAGCAATTCCTCAATTCGTGGCAGACCCTGAACGATGTCACCGGTCTTTTGGCGTTCGAACACCAGCAGGGCTAGGCCGTCACCTCGCTGCACCAGATCTCCATCCCGCACGTGCAGGACTGAATCGGGAGACACCATGTAGGGACGTCCCAGGCGCAGGGTGACGCTGTTGCCGCTAACAGCCTCGATCTCACCACAGCAGCTGGCGGTCTCGCCCTCAGCAAGGGCATCGCCATCGACAATCCGCTGACCGACGCTCACCACAGGCTTGCCAGTGGTGCTCAGGGTAGTGGTGTCTTCGGGGCGTTCCACGATCATCCGACGCACCGGGTCAGCTTCGGTGGCTTCCGGCAACTGCGCCAGACCTGCCTGCTTGCAGAGGATCTGCGTGGTAGCGACGACATCGCCAGCCTTCACTGATACGCCATCTTCGACCTGCAGCTCGGTATGGGTTGAGCCGTGGCTGGAGTCGGACATGGTGTCACGACGCACCAGGATCGACTCGAGGATCACAAGACGCAGACGGGAAATGGTCTTGGCCCGCTTGTCGGGGGCCTTCTCCACATCCACCGTCATCTGCGGGGTGGTGTCGAAGGTCTCGAGCAGCAGCTGGGTCTTAAGCAGCTCCACACCTTCAACGGACTTGATCAGTTCGTTGTCCTTGAACGCCAGACGCTGAGTGGCCTTGATGCCGAGGTGAGGGCCATTGGCCTGCTTCACGTGGGACAGCTCAGGCAGCTGGGCCTCGTTGGGAATGGTGTACTCCTCAACGGGACGCAGCAGGATCCCCTTGCCTTCAGGGGTCTCCACCGTCTGCACGTACTTCATCGTGTCGACAGACAATCCCTTGGCGACGTCCTCACCGGGATTGACCATCTGTCCATCCCCCTCGAAGCGCTCCAACGCCTTGGCATCGGTGCAGAGATGGAACTCACCACTGCGGACGATGATTTCGCGCAGAATGTCGTTCTTCTGGGTGACGGTGACGATACCCGCGTTCTGGCTGAAGATGTCTTTAACCACCTCGGTGCCAGCCTCGATCCACTGACCATCGGTGATCATCAACAGGGAAATGTCCTTGTTGATTTCGTGGGTCTCCTGGGGGATCCACAGCAAGGTGCCGCCTTTGTTGACCTCGTAACCGTTCTTGGCGGAACGGGCCTTCTTGATTGCCAAACCAGGGGCAAACTTCACGAGGCCACCTGTACCGGTGCGGAAACGATCATCCGCCAGTTCAGCGATGACCTCACCGGAACCGATCTTGCTGCCGGGAATGGTGTTGAGGCGGTAACGGGTTCCGTCCTTGGCCTCGAGATTCCAGATCTCACCGGAGTGGGTCGACTCCTCCAGGAGTTTGAAGTCCTTGAGGGTCATCGCCGTGGTGACGATCTGCACCTCGCGGGAATCGCCGATGGAGTCGCGCAGGCGGACTTCACCGCCGTACTCACTGCGCTGGCTGGCTTCGGCCAACACCTGACCCTCAGTGACCTGAGTTTCACCGCTGACCACAGGCTGGGCGTTGGGCGGCAGGTTGTACACATCACCCGACAGCACCCACATCCGGCCGAGGCGCTGGGCCTTCAGGGTGATGTTGCCCTGGCGGTCGGTGACCTCACGGGGCTGGATCGCCTCCTCGTAACGCACCTGACCGGCGAGGTCGCAGATCACATCCTTGGTGGCCTTCTCCACACTCTTCTTGACCGCACCAGCAGCGATCTGGGCCACCGTGACGTCGGCATCGATGTCAGCACCGTTGTCGACAAACAGCAGAGAGCCGTTGGTGATCTCGATCTTCTGAGCCTTGCCCTTGCCGGACGGCTTGATCGTGAGGTTGAAATCAACCTCAGCCTGTTGAGCGTTCACACCATGGGGGGTGCGGTAGGGACGCACCCTCGCCTTGCTACCGAATTCTACGGTGCCAGCCACTTTGGAGCGGACGACACCGGTTTCAGCGGTGGACACACCACCGGTGTGGAAGGTCCGCATGGTGAGCTGGGTTCCAGGCTCACCGATCGACTGGGCCGCGATGATGCCGACGGCTTCGCCCAGGTCGACCAGTTCGTTGTGAGCCAGTGCCCAGCCATAGCACTTACGGCAAACGGAACGGTTGGCTTCGCAGGTGAGAGGCGAACGCACACTCACGGCCTTCACGCCAGCGGCCTCAAAGGCCTTGGACAGCGGCGGATCGATTTCGGTGTCGCGCTCGGCCAGCACCTCACCATCGGCATTCACCACTTGGGCGGCGGTCAGGCGACCCACAAGCCGGCTGCCGAATTTGCCGTCCTCGGCGTCCACCACGATGTGACGGGTCGTGCCGCAATCGTCCTCGCGGACGATCACATCCTGGGCAACGTCCACCAGACGACGGGTGAGGTAGCCCGAGTCAGCGGTTCGCAGCGCCGTATCCACCAGACCCTTCCGGGCGCCGTATGAGGAGATGACGTACTCGGTAACCGTCAGACCCTCACGGAAGTTGGTGCGGATCGGAAGGTCAATGATTTCGCCCTGCGGGTTGGCCATCAGGCCGCGCATGCCCACCAGCTGACGCACCTGGGACATGTTGCCCCGGGCGCCGGAGTTGGCCATCATCCACACCGAGTTCAGCGGTGCGTTCTCGTCAAAATTCTTTTTGACGGCATCGACCAAACGCTCGTTGGTCTCGGTCCAGGTGTCGATCACCTTGGTGTGACGCTCCACCTCGGTGATTTCACCCAAGCGATAACGCTCTTCGGTAGCCGTAATCTGCTCCTCGGCCTGGCCGAGCAGATCCTTCTTGGCCTCTGGAACCTTGAGGTCGTCGACGGAGATCGAAACAGCCGCCTGGGTGGCGTACTTGAAGCCGAGATCCTTGAGGTTGTCGGCCATAGACGAAGTCACCGCCGTGCCGTGGTTTTTGTAAGACCAAGCAACGAGCTGTTTGAGGGCCCGCTTGTCAATGATCTGATTGCGGAACGGTGGCGGGGTCTTCGAGAGCGGACGCGATGCGCTCACAGGAACTTCCTTGGCGGCCTTGGAAGCTTTGCTGGATTTGGACTTTCGGGATTTCGAGGACGAGGTCATGGCTGCGCGCGGATCAGGAATGGAAGAAAAGGGCGTCTGGCTCGATTCAGGCGGCGGCCACCGCGTCGATAATTGTGTGATTCATCACTACGCGGCCCACCGTGGTGAGGATGTAGCGACTTATCAAGGAACCGTCTTCATCGAAGCGATCGCGACGGAAGCTCCACTCTTCGATTCGCGTGCCATCGCTGAGGGATTCGCTCTTGCTGGGCGCATCCAGCTCTTCATCGTCCTGAACTTCACCGTTGAAGCGGACCCAAACCCAATCATGCAGCCCAATACGGGTGTCTTCGAAGGCATGGATGACATCCTCCAGACCCGCGAAGGTGCAGCTGCGATCGCCGAAGTCGGGCTTGGTGGCACCGGGTTGAAGCGCTGTCAGGTAGTAGGAGCCGAGCACCATGTCCTGAGACGGAGTGATGATCGGCTCGCCTGTGGCGGGCGACAGTATGTTGTTGCTGGCCAACATCAGCATGCGTGCTTCGGTCTGAGCCTCGATGGCCAGAGGCACGTGAACGGCCATCTGGTCACCGTCAAAGTCAGCGTTGAACGCTGGACAGACCAGGGGGTGCAGCTGAATGGCGCGGCCATCCACCAACTTGGGTTCGAAGGCCTGGATGCCGAGACGGTGCAGGGTTGGAGCACGGTTCAGCAGGATCGGGTGACCGTCGATCACCTCCTGCAGCACCTGCATCACTTCATCGTCGGCACGCTGGATCAGCTTCTTGGCAGCCTTGATGTTGTTAACAATGTTCTGGCGGATCAGGCGGTGGATCACGAAGGGCTGGAACAGTTCGATCGCCATCTCCTTAGGCAGACCGCACTGGTGCATCTTCAACTTCGGACCCACCACGATCACGGAACGACCGGAGTAGTCGACCCGTTTACCCAACAGGTTCTGACGGAAGCGGCCCTGCTTGCCTTCGATGATGTCGCTCAGTGACTTGAGCGGACGGTTGTTGGCACCTACCACGGTGCGACCCCGACGGCCGTTGTCGATCAGGGCATCGACGGCCTCCTGCAGCATCCGCTTCTCGTTGCGGACGATGATTTCAGGGGCCAGGATTTCCTGGAGCCTCGCCAGACGGTTGTTGCGGTTGATCACCCGCCGGTAGAGATCGTTGAGATCACTGGTGGCAAAGCGACCGCCATCGAGCTGGACCATCGGACGAAGATCAGGCGGAATCACCGGGATCACATCCAGCACCATCCACTCGGGACGGGCGTTGGTAGCGATGAAGTTGTCGATCACGCGCAGACGCTTGATCAACTTGGCGCGCTTCTGACCCTTACTGCCGTTGATCTCCTCACGCAGCTGCTCAGCCACTTCATCGAGGGTGAGATCTTCCAGCAGTTGCTTGAGGGCCTCAGCACCGATGCCTACCACGGGCTCGTTCTCGATCTCGGAATCTTCGGCGTAAATCTCGTCTTCAATTTCCAGCCATTCGTCTTCCGTGAGCAGCTGCTTGTACTTCAGGTCCTTGTGGTCGCCGGGATCCAGCACCACGTAGCAGTTGAAGTAAACGATCTGCTCCACATCCCGCAGGGGCATATCCAGCAGGATGGCCACGTAGCTGGGGATCCCCTTCAGGTACCAGACGTGGGAGACCGGTGCAGCCAGCTTGATGAAGCCCATGCGGTGACGACGCACGCGGCTCTCGGTGACCTCCACACCGCAGCGTTCACAAACGATGCCCCGGTGACGCACCCGTTTGTACTTACCGCAATGGCATTCCCAGTCTTTGGAAGGGCCAAAAATCTTTTCGCAGAACAGCCCATCCATCTCGGGCTTGAGGGTGCGGTAGTTGATGGTCTCCGGCTTGGTGACCTCACCGACAACCTGGCCGTTGGGCAGGGTGCGCTGTCCCCACTCCATCACCCGATCGGGTGATGCGAGGGTGATTTTGACGTAATCGAAGTGGTTCTCGGTGCGGAGGTTGCTGTTGGTCATTGACGGTTAAGGAAGAAGGAGCGGGGAATCGGTTCGTTCGTTGATCCGTCAGTCCTCGTCGTAATCCGCGACGCCGAGGGATTCGTAGGTGGGCCTACTGGGGGTGCTGCGACGTGGGTTCACGTCCTGCATCAGGTCCACTTCCTTGCCTTCATCGGTGTAGACGGCGATGTCTAGACCCAGGGACTGAAGCTCGCGCATCAGCACCTTGAAGGATTCCGGCGTACCGGGGCGGGGGATCGGCTTGCCTTTGACGATGGCGTTGAGGGCCTCGTTGCGGCCCTGCATGTCGTCGGACTTGACCGTGAGCAGTTCCTGCAGGGTGTAAGCGGCGCCATAGGCCTCAAGTGCCCACACCTCCATCTCACCCAGACGCTGACCGCCTTGCTGTGCCTTACCGCCCAGGGGCTGCTGGGTGACCAAGGAGTAGGGGCCAGTGGAACGGGCGTGGATCTTGTCGTCCACCAGGTGAACCAGCTTGAGGAAGTGGGAATAGCCCACGGCCACGGGCTGATCGAAGGGCAGACCGGTACGACCATCACGCAACTGCAGCTTGCCGGGATCCTCAGGGTCGTACACCCAACCCTTGCCGGGCTGCTTGGCGGCTTCCTTGAGGAAGGTCTCGACGGTCTGCTGGGACTTCTCAGCCCCGTACATCTCATCAAAGGGAACGATGCGCACGCGGCAATCCAGGTTGGACGCCGCCCAACCCATCAGCAACTCGAACACCTGACCCACATTCATCCGGCTCGGCACACCCAGGGGATTGAGCACGATGTCGACCGGGGTGCCGTCGGGCAGATAGGGCATGTCCTCCCGGGGAAGGATGCGGCTGATGATGCCTTTGTTGCCGTGGCGGCCGGCCATCTTGTCGCCGACCTGGATCTTGCGGCGCTGGGCCACATAAACCCGCACCACCATGTTCGCGCCGGGGGGCAGCTCATCACCCTGTTCACGGGTGTAGATGCGCACATCCACAACGCGGCCACGCTCGGTGCCGGGCACACGCAAGGAGTTGTCGCGCACATCGCGGGCCTTCTCACCAAAGATCGCGCGAAGCAGCTTTTCTTCAGGTGGCTGATCAGATTCGCCCTTGGGCGTCACCTTGCCAACGAGGATGTCGCCGCTTTCAACGAAAGCACCAACGCGGATGATGCCCATCTCGTCGAGGTTGCCGAGACTTTCCTCAGCGACGTTGGGAATCTCGCGGGTAATTTCCTCGGGTCCGAGCTTGGTCTGACGCGCTTCGATCTCGTACTTCTCGATGTGAACCGATGTGTAGAGGTCGTCAGTGACCAGACGCTCGCTGACCAGCAGCGCGTCCTCGTAGTTGTAACCCTCCCAGGGCATGTAAGCGATCAGAACGTTCTGACCCAGGGCGATCTCACCGCCTTCACAGGCCGAGCCATCCGCCATCACCTGACCGACGATCACCGGATCGCCACAGCGAACGATCGGGCGCTGGTTCAGGCAGGTGTCCTGGTTGGAGCGCTGATACTTCTGCAGGAAGTGGGTGTGGTCGTTGCCGTCCTCGTCCTGAACAACGATGGCATTGGCATCCACATAGGTGACAGTGCCATTCACCCGGGAAATCGGCACCATGCCGGAGTCGCGGGCCACCTGGGTTTCCAGGCCGGTACCCACCAGGGCACGCTCGGGACGCAGCAACGGCACAGCCTGACGCTGCATGTTTGAGCCCATCAGGGCGCGGTTGGCGTCGTCGTGCTCCAGGAAGGGGATTAGGGACGTTGCCACGGAAATCACCTGCACCGGTGAGAGGGCGACGTAGTCGACCTGCTCAGGAGGGACCTTCTCGAAATCCTGGCGGTAACGCACAGGAATCAGATCGGCTGTGATCCTGCCGTCGTCCTCGGTGGCCACATCACCAGGGGCAACGCGCACTTCGTCTTCCCGGTCTGCAGACAGGTAGATCGGATCGCCATCCTTCAGGACGACACCGTTCTCGACCTTCCAGAACGGAGTTTCGATGAAGCCGTACTCGTTGACCCGGGCGTGGGTGGCCAGGGAGTTGATCAGACCGGCGTTGGGACCTTCCGGCGTCTCAATCGGGCAGAGACGGCCGTAGTGGGAGGGGTGAATGTCACGCACGGCGAAGCCTGCACGCTCACGGGTGAGACCACCAGGTCCAAGAGCCGAGATGCGGCGCTTGTGGGTGAGCTCAGCCAGAGGGTTCGTCTGGTCCATGAACTGGCTCAGCTGGCTGGAGCCGAAGAACTCCTTGATCGCTGCCACGAGAGGCTTGGGATTGACCAACTGTGCTGGGGTCAGCGAATCGGTTTCTCCAACGGTCATCCGTTCCTTGATGATCCTCTCGAGACGGTTCAGACCCACACGAACCTGGTTCTGCAGGAGTTCACCCACGGAACGCACGCGGCGGTTGCCGAGGTGGTCGATGTCATCGAGGCTGGCGCCGCCGACATCAAGCTCCAGGTTGATCAGGTAATCGAGAGTGGAGAGCACGTCCTCATGGGTGAGGGTGCGCACCGTGTCGGGGATGGTGAGACGCAGCTTCTTGTTGATCTTGTAGCGGCCGACCCGACCGAGGTCGTAGCGCTTGGGATCGAAAAAACGGGTCTGCAGCAGCTGCTGACCACCACTCACTGAGGGGGGTTCACCTGGACGCAGTTTCTTGTAAAGCTCAAGCAGCGCCTGGTCTTCCGAGCTGATGCCCTCGTCGTTCGCGGCATCAATCGACTTCTTATAAAACTCGGGGTGACGCAGCTTGTCGAGCACGTCGTTGTCAGACAGACCCATGGCACGCATGAGCACGTGCGCGTTGATCTTGCGGGTCTTGTCCACACGAACGTGGAGCAAGTCGTTCTTATCTGTCTCAAACTTCAGCCAGGCACCCCGGTTGGGGATGACGCTGGCGTTGTAGGTGCGCCGACCATTCTTGTCCATTTCATCTTTGAAATAGACACCCGGGCTACGCACGATCTGGTTCACGATCACGCGCTCAGCGCCGTTGATGATGAACGTGCCGCGCTCGGTCATCAGCGGCAATTCGCCGATGAACACCTCCTGCTCCTTGATCTCACCGGTCTCCTTATTGACCAGGCGGCAGGTCACATACATCTGAGAAGCGAAGGTCGCATCGCGACGCTTGGCCTCTTCCACATCATGGCGGGGGCGCTTTAGCCGGTACTCGCTACCGATGAAGTGCAGCTCCAGCTTGCCGGTGTAATCCGTGATCGGAGAGAAGCTTTCCAGCTCCTCGATCAGACCTTGATCCAAAAACCACTTAAAGCTGGCCCGCTGCACCTCCACCAGATCAGGGAGGTAGGTGGCGGTCTTGGCGACCTGAATCGCGCTGCTGCTCATGCGGGGACCGGCAGAGAGGACGAAGGGACTGGGGAGGACTGGATTGGCGGCAAAAGCTCACCCGACAAGACGATTCGACACAGCAGCGGCACTGACGGTTTCCAGTACGGAACCGTCAGCGCCGCTGCTGCTGTTCAGAAATCGCGGGTCAGATCAGCTGACGACGACAAATGCACCGGAAGGAAATGGACGCTTCAGGCACCACGCACAAGAGAAATTCCTGCGCCTGGCCAGCCAATACAACATCTTACATATGGACTCGACTCTCCCGAAACCCCAGTTAAGGGAGTCCGAACAAACGCCGGGCGTTGGAGGTGCTACTGCAGGCCACGCTGTCGAGATCCACGCCGCGGAGCTCGGCCACCCGCGTTGCAACGGAGGCCACAAAGGCCGGCTCGTTGCGCTTGCCGCGGCGGGGCACAGGGGCCAGAAAAGGGCAATCTGTTTCCACCAGGAAACGATCCTCCGGCACCTGACGGGCACAGTCGTGGGTGGGCTCCGCCTTGGGGAAGGTGACAGTGCCACTGAAGCTGATGTAGAAACCGAGATCGAGAAAGTGGTGCATTTCATCAGGGGTGCCGCCCCAGCAGTGCATCACCCCTCCAGGGCAACTGCCCTGCGCCTTGCGGGCCCGCAGTTCCTCCAGCATCGGCTCGGCTGCATCCCGGCAGTGAATGATCACCGGCAGGTTCAACTCCACCGCTAGATCCAATTGAGGACGCAGCACAGCAAGCTGCTCCTCCAGATTCTTGTCACGGAACAGATCGAGTCCGAGTTCACCGATAGCGACCACCCGATCGTCCTCGAGGGCCGCCCGACGCAGCACAGCCACCGTGTCATCCCTCCAATGCTCGGTGTCCAGTGGATGGACGCCGACGGAATAACGCATCTCCGGAAACCGATCAGCCAAGGCGCGGATCGCCGGAATTTCAGAGGGTTCAACGCAGGCGTGCAGCAGAGCACCAACCCCAGCCTCACGCCAGCGTGAGGCCACCTCATCGAGGTCGTCATCAAAGTTGCGAAAGACGATGTGACAGTGGCTGTCAATCAACGTCGGGGTGGGGGACACAGCTGGGCCGAAACGCGCTTTCGGCCCATTCTGCCGGTTGGAACCGAATCAGCTGGCGGGCTCGAGTACCTTGCGCACGGCCGCGCTGAGGCGGGACTTCTGATTGGCACCGTTGTTGCGGTGCAGCACACCAACTTTCACGGCCTTGTCAATCTTGCTGAAGGCGGCACGCATATAGATCTGCACGCTGGCCTTGGCTTCATCACCAGGGGTCACGCTGTAGGCATCACAAGCGGCGAAGCAGCGCTTCATCAGGGTGCGCATCGACGACTTGTAGGTGCGGTTGCGCAGACGGTTGCGCTCAGCAATCTCAATCCGCTTCTTGGCTGACTTGTTATTGGCCACTGAGGCTTCAACGTTGCGAACAATCCAACATGTTACTCCTTGATAGGACCCCTTCCCTGCGTTGTGGAGTCCTAACTTGACCGAAATCTCCCACCGTCCCTTTGTCTGTGAGCCAACCGGCCGTTGCTCCCCTTCGCATCGTGCGGGATCTGGAACAGGCCCAGACAGAACTGCAACGGTTATGTAGCCGCACCACACAAATCCAGCAAGGTGAAGCCCGTGAGCGGGTTGAAACCATTCTTGCGGCGGTTCGCGACCGCGGCGATGCGGCCATTGCCGATTTCACCGAACGGTTCGATGGCTTCCGTCCAGAACCGATGGCGGTTTCCCCCGAGGCCCTCGAACATGCCTGGAATTCGCTGCCGACCAACCTGCGGGACGCCTTGGAGCTGGCCCATCGCCGCATCACCGACTTCCACCAACGCCAACGTCCCGCCGATCTAGCGGTAACGGGCCCCCACGGCGAACAGCTCGGGCGCCGCTGGCGACCGGTAGAGCGGGCAGGTCTGTACGTGCCCGGAGGACGCGCGGCCTACCCCAGCACCGTGCTGATGAATGCGGTGCCAGCTCGGGTCGCCGGCGTGAAGGACGTGGTGATCTGCTCCCCCGCAGGACGGAGTGGTGCAGTTAGCCCCGTGGTGCTGGCAGCGGCCCACCTCGCCGGAGTGAAAACGGTGTTCCGCCTCGGAGGTGCCCAGGCTGTCGCCGCCATGGCCTATGGCAGCGAAAGCGTGCCCAAGGTGAATGTGATTAGTGGCCCCGGCAACCTTTACGTGACCCTGGCGAAGCAGGCGGTGTACGGCCAGGTGGCAATCGATTCCCTGGCGGGACCAAGCGAAGTTCTGGTGATCGCGGACCACTCCGCTAAGCCCGACCAGGTGGCGGCGGATCTGTTGGCGCAGGCGGAGCACGACCCCCTGGCGGCGGCGGTGCTGATCACCACCGACCCTGCATTGGCCGACGGGATCAACTCTGCGGTGGCCGAACAACTGGCCAATCACCCCCGCCAGGAGATCTGCGAAGCCGCTCTGCGGGACTGGGGGCTGGTGGTGGTCTGCGACGACCTCGAGAGCTGTGCCCGCCTAAGCGACAGCTTCGCCCCCGAACACCTGGAGCTGCTGGTGGAGCGGCCCGAACCTCTAGCGGATCGCATTCAGAACGCCGGAGCCATTTTCCTGGGTCCCTGGTCCCCAGAAGCTGTGGGGGATTACCTGGCAGGCCCAAACCACACACTGCCGACCTGTGGAGCTGCGCGCTTCAGCGGGGCCCTGAGCGTTGAGACCTTCATGCGTCACACATCGCTGATCGGTTTCAACCGGGCTGCGCTGGAAGCAACTGGTTCAGCTTTGCAGGAGCTGGCCACCAGTGAAGGCCTGCACAGCCACGCTGAATCAGTGCGGCGGCGCCTCAGCTGAGGCGCTGCTCCAGGCTGCGGACACCCGCCACGCCATCGGCAATCTCGCCGACCAACACCTCATCGGTAATGTTGACGAACAGGCCGTTCTCCAACACACCGGGGATGTTGTTGATGATCTGTTCCAAAGCCACTGGATCGGCAATACCACCTTCAAGTTTGGCATCCAGCACAAGGTTGCCCTGATCGGTAACCACAGGACCGGCCTTGCGCTGGGCCATGCGTAGCTCAGCGCTGCATCCGAGGGCTTCCAGCTGCTGCTTCACTTGGCGCCAGGCCCCTGGCAGCACTTCCACCGGCAGCAGAAAACCGAGGTTGAGACGGTCCACCAGTTTGGTGGAGTCCACTACCACAACAAAACGATCCGCCCGTGCCGCCACGAGTTTTTCCTGCACGTGGCAAGCGCCGCCGCCCTTGATCAATTGGAAGCCAGGGTCGACTTCGTCGGCACCATCGATGGCTAAATCAATCCGGCTGACGGCGTTGAGGCTGAGCAGTGGGATGTTGAGCTCCGCGGCCAGCACCTCTCCTTGAAAGGAGGTGGTCACACCAACGATGTCTTTAAGTTCGCCGCTGGCGAGCTTGGCCCCTAGGCCCTGAATCATCAACGCTGCGGTGGAACCTGATCCTAGGCCCAGCACCATGCCGTCCTTGATCTGTTCAACAGCGGCGTCAGCCACCGCCTGTTTCATCTGGGTCTGAAGATCAGCCATCAGGTCACGTCCTTAGGGGCGCGACCGTAGCAAGGGTTTCAGGCCATCCCAGGCAGGGGTTCCGGTTTGACGGAAAGGGTCAGCTCGCGACCCGCCCGTAGCACCTTCAAGGGCAGGGGAACATCGATAGCAGCGGCATCCACCACCTCGAGCAGCGCCTGAGGGTCGGGAATGTCACGCTCTTCAACATTGATCAATAGATCGCCGCGGCGCAGTCCTGCTTTTTCGGCAGGGCCATCGGGAAGCACAGCTTGCACCAGGGCACCGCTGCGTTCTGGCAGCTGCACAAGGGCATTGGGGTCCTTGTTGTGATCGCGCGCGATGCGCGGTGTAAGAGCAACCAGTTGCAGACCGATATACGGATGCACCACCTCACCCTGCTGCTGCAGCTGATCTGCCACCCGGCGGGCCAGGTTGATCGGGATGGCAAAACCGAGTCCTGCCCCAGGGCCCGACCGCACCAGGGTGTTGATGCCAATCACCTGGCCATCACCGTTGACCAACGGCCCGCCGGAATTACCGGGGTTGATGGCGGCGTCGGTCTGAATCAGTTCCAGCCGTTTGTCGGCGAAGCCAAGACTGTTGATGTTGCGGTGCAGGCTGCTGACGATGCCCAGGGTCACCGTGCGTTCCAATCCGAATGGGGTACCGAGGGCGATCGCCCAATCGCCCACCTGCATGGCTTCCGAATCACCCAAGGGAGCCCGTGGCGGCAGTTGATCGCCCTCGAGACGTACAAGGGCCAGGTCCGTCACCACATCGGTGCCCACCACCTGGCCATCACGCTGTTCACCGTCGGCCAGGGTGACGCTGACAGACTCCACCCGATCCACCACATGGGCGTTGGTGAGCACAAGCCCCTTGGCATCAATCACCACACCGGAGCCTTGACCTCGTTCCCGTTCCGGTGCCGCGGGAGGGTCCCCCAGCAGATCCCGCAATAGGGGATCGAGCAGCGTGGGATCAAACGGCTGACGTTCCACGGTGCGTTCGGTGTCGATCCGAACCACCGCAGGGGCCACACGCTGAACGGCATCGGCCACAAAACTGTGCTCTAGAGCCTGGACGGACGGTCCAGCACCGACGAGGACGGCAGCGGCCACCAACACGGCCAAGAGTTGACGCAGGGCGTACCGCAACGCAAGACCTGTGAATTGCCTTCTTTTTATCGGATCCAGCCAGAGAAGCGGGCCTTGTTCCAAATCGAACGCAATCTCACAACGCCTTTTGCGATGCGGAGACATGCTCGGCAATTGCCGCTAACAAATCAGCAAACGCAGTTTTTCACATGCGTGGGCTTCTGGCTCCAGCGGCAGCCAGGCGATGCTTTCCCAGATGCACCAGCCGAACTGGGCAACACCTGACAGCGGGTAGACGGTCCCGTACATTGATGATGTGTCCGACGGGCATCTCCCTGCGGGAGATTGGTCACAACTGAAATGCGCGTCGGGCCGACGTCCGCCCTCAGTTCGCGTTGCCTCATCCTCTGCTTCCAGATCTCGAAACGCTGGCCACCGAGGTGGCCGCCAGCAAAGGCTTTGCCCTTTGCGGCATTCAGCTGCTCACCCACATGAGCCCAATGACCCTGGAAGTGCAGATCCGCCACAGCAATGGAGCGGATGTGAGCCTCGATGACTGCGCGGGTTTCAGCGGGGTATTGGGGGATGCCCTTGAGGCCTCTTCCCTGCTCACTGACGCGTATGTTCTGGAGATCAGCAGTCCAGGCATCGGCGACCAGCTGTCCAGCGATCGCGACTTTGAAACCTTCCGCGGTTTCCCCGTTGAGGTTGATCACCGCGACAAGGACGACAGCGAGCAACGTCTGGAGGGCCTCTTGCTCGAACGCGACGCCGAAACGCTGCAGATCAACATTCGCGGGCGAATCAAACGTATTCCTCGGGATTGCGTGATCGGTGTCCGCCTCACGAGTCCAGGCAGCTGAACCCAGCGTTCACCCCCCTGAAACCGCTCCCTTCTTTTCTCCTAACCCAAAGCGATGGCTCTTGTTCTGCTTCCCGGCCTCAGCAACCTGATCGACGACATCAGTGAAGAGAAGAAGCTTCCGCCCCAGGTGGTGGAAGCGGCCCTGCGGGAGGCCCTGCTGAAGGGCTACGAGCGCTACAGGCGCACTCTTTATCTCGGAATCAGCGAAGATCCCTTTGATGAGGAGTACTTCAGCAACTTTGACGTTGGCCTCGACCTTGAGGAGGAGGGCTACCGGGTTCTCGCCAGCAAGATCATTGTGGATGAGGTGGAGAGTGAAGACCACCAGATCGCGATCGCCGAGGTGATGCAGGTGGCCGATGACGCCCAGGTGGGTGACACCGTGGTGCTGGATGTCACCCCGGAGAAAGAGGATTTCGGCCGCATGGCCGCCGCCACCACCAAGCAAGTGCTGGCCCAGAAGCTGCGGGATCAGCAGCGCCGAATGATCCAGGAGGAATTCGCTGATCTAGAGGATCCGGTACTGACGGCCCGAGTAATCCGCTTCGAACGCCAGTCGGTGATCATGGCGGTCAGCTCAGGCCTAGGCCGTCCGGAAGTGGAAGCAGAACTCCCCCGGCGCGATCAACTGCCCAACGACAACTACCGCGCCAACGCCACCTTCAAGGTCTTCTTAAAGGAAGTGAGCGAAGTTCCCCGCCGGGGACCGCAGCTGTTCGTCAGCCGCTCCAATGCCGGCTTGGTGGTTTACCTGTTCGAGAACGAAGTTCCCGAAATCCAGGAAGGATCGGTTCGGATCGTGGCCGTGGCCCGTGAAGCCAATCCGCCCTCACGTTCAGTGGGTCCTCGCACCAAAGTTGCCGTCGACAGCATCGAACGCGAGGTGGACCCAGTCGGCGCCTGCATTGGCGCCCGCGGCTCTCGCATTCAGCAGGTGGTGAACGAACTGCGTGGAGAAAAAATCGACGTGATTCGCTGGTCCCAAGATCCGGGCCAGTACATCGCTAATTCACTCAGCCCAGCTCGGGTGGAAATGGTTCGCCTGGTGGATCCAGTGGGCCAGCATGCCCACGTGCTGGTGCCCCCCGACCAGCTGAGCCTGGCCATCGGCCGCGAAGGCCAGAACGTGCGCTTGGCCGCCAGACTCACCGGCTGGAAGATCGACATCAAGAACTCCACCGAATACGACCAAGAGGCAGAGGATGCCGTGGTAGCGGAGCTGATCTCCCAGCGGGAGGAAGAGGAAGCCCTCCAACAGCAAGCAGAAGAAAGGCTGGCCGTCGAACAGGCCGCTCGAGCGGAAGAAGATGCACGCCTGAGGGAGCTGTATCCGCTGCCCGAAGACGAGGAGGAGTACGGCGAGGAGCAGCCCGAGCAGGAGTTCTCGGACGAGGAGCCCTCTGAGTTGGAAGCTGGCTCCGAAACCGAAGCTGAAACTACGGACGCAACGGTTGAAGCCGATACCGATGCCGATCAGGAGCAGGTCCGGTGAGTGACCGTCCCGTCCTGCGTCGCTGCGTGGCCTGCCGCCAACTCTTGGATCGCCGCCAACTGTGGAGGGTGATCCGCGACTATCAGGACGGAGTTCTCCTCGATGAGGGGATGGGCCGTTCGGCCTATCTCTGCCGCGAGGAGAACTGCCTTGAGGAGGCGACCCGTCGCAAACGTCTGCATAAAGCCCTGCGTTGTCAGGTGCCCGAAACAGTGCTTGCGGTGTTGAAACAGCGGCTTAACCAAAGCGTTGGTGAATCCGCTGAGGCAGACTGAACATTGGCCCCACGTTGTGAGTGGCCACCGCGGCATTCCATGCCCGGACCGATCGGAGACCCGAACTGAATGACCAGCAGCGGCAAAGTCAGAATTTACGAGCTGTCCAAGGACCTCGGCCTTGAGAACAAAGACGTGCTGGATGCGGCTGAAAAGCTCTCGATTGCTGCGAAGAGCCACAGCAGCTCGATCAGTGACGCTGAAGCAGGAAAAATCCGTTCTCTGCTTGGGAAAGGCCGGAATGGTGCGACGTCCGCTGCCGCGGCCCCTGCAAAACCCGCACAAGGGAAGGCCATCCTCTCAGTGCAAAAAGCAGCTCCTGCCGCCCCGAGCAAACCCACCCCAGCGGTGAGCAAACCGGTCGCCAAGCCCCAAGTGGCGGCCAAACCACAAGCGGCCCCGAAACCTCCCGCAGCGGCCACGCCCAAACCGGTGATCAGCAAGCCGGCCCCTGCCCCGGCGAAATCGTCGGCAGCTCCTGCCCGGCCCGCCGCGCCTCAGAAACCACCTGCAGTCCCGGCGCGACCGACGGCGGCAAAGCCCTTGCCAAGGCCTGCCGCAGCCAAGCCGCAGGTCATCAGCAAGCCAGCTGCGGGAAAACCGGAACTGGTGAGCAAGCCCAAGGCTGCTGCCAAACCCACGGCACCCACGCCGCGGCCTACACAAGCTCGCCCGGCGCCGCGTCCCGCTGTGGCTGGAAGTCCAGCACGGCCCACCCCTGGCCAGGGTCAAGGTCAGCCCAAGCCGCAAATCATCCGCGCTGGCGCCCCATCTCGGCCCGGCAATCCAACCCGTGCCGGCGCTCCTGCAAAACCCGGAGCACCTTCACGACCAACCCCCAGGCCTGAACTAGTGGGCAAACCTGTGCCCCGCCGTCCTGCTGGCACAGGCGTGCCTCAACGCCAGGGGGGTCCAAGCCGTCCAGGAGCCCCCACCAGACAGGGGGGTCGCCCAGGGATGCCTCCCCGCGGCGGCAACACCCTGGAACTGGTCGGCAAGCCGATTCGTCGCGACGGCAGCGGTCGTCCTGGAGCGCCCACCCGTCCGGGAGCTCCTGGACGTCCCGGCATGCCCGCTGGAATGCGCAAACCGGTGGCTCCCGGTGAGCTCATGCAGCTGCAGAAGCCTGTCGGCAGGCCGGCGGCACCGGCACCCCGCCGTCCCGATGCGCCCACCAAAGCCGGTGCTGGAGCAGGAACGGCCACCCCGCCTGTAGCGCGTCCGAATGCTCCCTCGGCACCCCGCCGTCCCAGCTTCCGTCCCGGCGGGCCTGGAGGACAGCGGCGCCCTGGTCGGCCCGACTGGGATGACAGCGCCCGGCTCGATGCTCTGCGCAGCCGCTCGCCGCAGAAGCAGCGCCAGAAGGTGCACATCATCGGCGAGAACGATGATTCCCTGGCGGCACAGACCGGCGGCTTCGCCGGCGAACAGGAGAACATGGTTCTGTCGGCGAGCCTGGCTCGTCCCGCCAAGCCCAAATCGCAGAAGCGCACCGCACCAAAACCGGTGGCGGCGATGCGTAAGCGCAAGAAGGAAACCGCCCGTCAGCGTCAGCGCCGGCGTGCCATGGAACTGCGGGCAGCACGGGAAGCCAAGCAGGTGCGGCCCGAAATGATCGTGGTGCCGGAGGACAACCTCACGGTGCAGGAACTGGCGGACATGCTGAGCGTCGAAAGCTCAGAAATCATCAAATCCTTGTTCTTCAAAGGGATCATCGCCACGGTCACCCAGACCCTGGATATGCCCACGATCGAGGCCGTCGCCGACGAATTCGGCGTGCCTGTGCTGCAGGACGATGTGGAAGAGGCGGCCAAGAAGACCGTCGAAATGATCGAAGAGGCAGACAAGGCTCACCTAATCCGGCGTCCGCCCGTGGTCACCGTCATGGGCCACGTCGACCACGGCAAAACCAGCCTGCTGGATGCCATCCGTCAGGCCCGCGTCGCTGCGGGTGAAGCTGGAGGTATTACCCAGCACATCGGTGCGTATCAGGTTGAGATCGAGCACAACAACGAACAACGCAAGCTCACCTTCCTGGACACTCCTGGCCACGAAGCGTTTACCGCCATGCGAGCTCGCGGCACCAAGGTGACCGACGTGGCTGTGCTGGTGGTGGCCGCCGATGACGGCGTACGGCCGCAGACCCTAGAAGCCATCAGCCACGCCCGGGCCGCGGAAGTGCCGATTGTGGTAGCGATCAACAAGATCGACAAAGAAGGTTCATCGCCCGAAAGGGTGAAGCAGGAGCTGTCGGAGCAAAACCTGCTAGCTGAAGACTGGGGCGGCGATGTGGTGATGGTGCCGGTGAGCGCCATCAAGGGCGAAAACATCGACAAGCTGCTGGAAATGCTGCTGCTGGTCACCGAAGTGGAAGACCTGCAGGCGAACCCGGACCGCTTGGCCCGCGGCACAGTGATCGAAGCTCACCTCGACAAGGCCAAAGGCCCCGTGGCCACGCTGCTAGTGCAGAACGGCACCCTTAAGACCGGCGACGTGGTCGCCGCTGGTCCAGTGCTGGGCAAGGTGCGCGCCATGGTGGACGACAACCGCCAACGCCTCAAGGAAGCTGGTCCCTCCTTCGCTGTGGAGGCTCTTGGCTTCAGCGAGGTGCCCACCGCCGGTGATGAGTTCGAGGTGTACCCCGACGAGAAATCAGCCCGGGCGGTTGTAGGCGATCGTGCCTCCGATGCGCGTGCCACCCGTCTAGCTCAGCAGATGGCGTCACGACGCGTCTCGCTCACAGCCATGTCCGGCCAGGCGAATGATGGTGAGCTGAAGGAACTCAACCTGATTCTCAAAGCCGACGTTCAGGGCTCTGTGGAAGCCATCCTCGGATCGCTCGAGCAGCTGCCCAAAGATGAGGTGCAGGTTCGGGTGCTGCTGTCGGCACCTGGCGAGATCACCGAAACCGACGTCGACCTGGCAGCCGCCTCCGGCGCAGTGATCGTGGGTTTCAACACTTCCATGGCCTCCGGCGCCAAGAAAGCCGCGGATGCCACCGGGGTGGATGTACGCGACTACGACGTGATCTACAAGCTTCTGGAAGACATCCAGATGGCGATGGAAGGTTTGCTCGAACCGGAACTGGTAGAGGAAGCCCTGGGCGAAGCCGAGGTGCGCGCCGTCTTCACCATCGGCAAGAGCGCCGTGGCTGGCTGTTACGTCACCACCGGCAAGCTTCATCGCAACTGCCGGGTGCGGGTGCACCGCGGTAAACAGGTGGTTTACGAGGGCGACCTCGACTCTCTTCGTCGCAACAAGGACGACGTCAAAGAAGTGGCCACGGGCTTCGAATGCGGTGTCGGCACCGATCGGTTCGCCAACTGGGAAGAAGGCGATCGCATTGAAGCCTTCAAGATGGTTACTCAACGCCGCAAACTCACCACCTAACCCCGCAAGCGATCGTGCAGCCCCGCAGCGAGCCCCTGCTCTGGCTTCAGTGCCTGGCTCTTGGAGCCATCCCCCTGGAGCTGCTGCTGATCCGCCTGGTCCTGGCCGGTGCGGATCCGGGCCCCGTGCCTGGTGTGGAGCGATTTCTGATCTGGGGCGTCGGGGTATTGGCCCCAGCCGTCGCGTTGTGGCGACGCCCCGCCGACTGGGGGTCACTCCTGTTGGTGCGTCAGCCGCTGGCTAGCCGCAACAGAGAGCAACTCCGCATCAGTGCATCGCACAGCGCCCTGAGCAGTCGGGTCGCCGTGAGTATCACCGCAGTCATCCTGCTGCCTGTCCTCTGGTGGTTAGATGATTCAGCCGTGCTGGCGAGTGAGTTTTCCCCGGTTTCGGGGCAATCCCGCCTGGTCACCCTGCTGCTGGTGAGTCCGCTTCTAGCCTTGATGGTCTGGCAAGTGCAGCAGCTGGTTCAAGCTGCGACACTGTTGTTGGCGTCGGGTGCAACGGTTGCCCCTGCCGATTTAGCTTTTCCTGCTGACGCTGTTGCAACGCAACGCACCAGCCTTGGCCTGCAATTGCTCAACCTCCCCGCCCTGGAATGGCCGGAGCCTGCAGTAGAACCGAGTAAGCAAGGGGCCGATGCGGCCATGAATGTGGAAGTCGCCGAGTCTGAGACGGACGACAGCACTGATCAAGCCAGCACTGAAAACGTCAGCGACGACGACACTTTTAAAAACGAAGATCCAGACGAAGAGCGCTCAACCATCAATCCGGTGCCAGCTGACGTGTATGACGAGGCTGAGGCCGAAGCACCGGACCCCGTCGATGCAGAGGCCCAAGACGACGAATCTGAAGACAAAGGTGCGGATGATGCCGATGGAGATGAAGAACAAAACTCCAAGCCACCAGCCCCCTCGGAATCAACCGTCGCTGCTACCGCCTCTGTTCCGGTCGAACCAGAGCAGCCCGGAGAAGAGCAGGAGAGCACCGCCCTGGATCCCGAAATCAGAAAGGTCGACAGTGCCGCCGGCGGAAGCACGGAAAGCCATCGTGAACAAGCCGAGCCCAGCGGAGGCAAAGAGAGCAAACCAGACCAGCCGTCTGAGCCCACGCCAGGGGGTCTGTGACTCTTTGAGCAAACGTTCCCGCAAAGCTGGATCCAGGCGGGATTTGGAGCGCTGATTTTCGGACAAACGTCCAAGTCGGATTCAGAGCAAATGTTAAATTGCCGTTGTCGCCGATGTAGCTCAGCCGGTAGAGCAACGCTTTCGTAAAGCGTGGGTCGCCTGTTCAAGTCAGGTCATCGGCTTTATCAGTTTTGCATAGATCCACCTGATTCAATGCAGAATTAATTTATACATAGAGTCCTCAGCCTTGCTAACAAGCAGAGATCATTACCTAGCGCGATCAGGCCGCTGAGAAGGCCATTCCAGGGAATAATTCAATGTTCCAGATCTACATCAGCCAATACTTCAGACGCCTCCGGATTCAGAAGCACCAATACTCTTCGCGACCAAAGTTTGAGCTGGCGTTTTAACCAGGGCGTCATCATCGCTTCTTCAACAAGGCGCTGGTACGAAACATCCGCGATCACCCCGATTCCACCGCCCTACGACCTCTTCGTTCGCGTCATCAATTGGGTATTCAGAACCCAGTTGCTGCTGTCATTTGAAAGCCAGGGTTCAGCGCTTACGGGAAGTCTGCTGTTCTTCGGGTTCCTGATTGCTCAGCACATCGGGGGCCTATGTCGAAGGGCCTTTCGATCAAGACGGCAGCAGCTTTTCGATGCCCCTGAATACGATCTGCGTGGGAATCAGTGAAGACCTGATGCCGAGACAACTCGACTACGGCCAGTATTGTCCAAACCGGAATCCTGTGTTCTGGGATTGATAACCCTGATGGGCATTGGATCAGCCCTCAGCGGGTTGCTGCTGGTGCTGTTTCTTGTGGTTCATCTGGCCGGTTTATTACCCGCCCTGATCGCGCCGGTGCAGTTCGAGCATTACGCCACGGCCCTGCATCGCCAGCCGTGGCTAACCACTTTAGAAGTCTGCTTGGCCGCCACCACAGCCATGCATCTGAGCTTCACTACCGCCAAAACGCTACGAAATCGGGGTGCTGGAAATACAGCTGAGCTGCGCAGCCACCGCGGTCAAATGCTTGAGGCTCTCGATCAGCTAAACGAACAACTGATCAGCTCAGGAGAACGGCCGGGGAGCTTCGAGCACGACTGCCGCGAAGGCATCTGCGGCAGCTGTGGCTTCCTGGTGAATGGCCAGGCCCATGGCCCTCGAGCAGCCACATCGGTGTGTCAGCTCTACCTGCGGGAGTTCACCGATGGTTCGGAGCTGACCCTGGATCCATGGCGAGCCAAAGCCTTCCCCCCATCCAAGACCTGATGGTGGACCGCTCCGCATTCGACCGGCTGATCGCCGCCGGCGGCTACTGCTCAACGGGCACCGGCCAGGCTCCGGACGACAATGCCATGCCCGTGGGCCGGGAGCAGGCCACCAGCGCCTTCAGCACAGCAACCTGCATCGGTTATGGCGCCTGCGTCGCCAGCTGCCGAAATGCCTCAGCAAGCCTTTTCGTGGCCGCCAAGCTGGCGCACCTGGGGCAGCTGCCGCAGGGACAACCGGAACGGGCCCGCCGCGCCGACGCCATGCAACGCCAAATGGAGGCAGAGGGCTTCGGCAGCTGCAGCAGCAACCTCGAATGCGAGGCGGTCTGCCCCCAGGAGATTTCCGCGGACTGGATCAGCTGGATGCACCGGGAACGGAGAAGCTGACTTCGCAAGAACACCACAATCGCTGGTGCACCAGCCCAGATATCATTAGAAACCTTTCTCTGATAATCAACAACGAATAACTACTGTTCTAAGTATCGATTCAAGCCAGCAGCATGCAATCCAACCCCCAGCAGGAGCAAATCACCAAAACGGTGGTTGGCATGACCACCATCTTCATTAGCGGCATCGCCTTTCTCTCCAGTGTGTTCGTTGTTCCCGCCGGCGAAGTTGGCGTTATCACCACCCTAGGGAAAGTCTCTAACACCCCAAGAGAGCCAGGCCTGAACCTCAAACTTCCGTTCATTCAGTCGACCCACAATTTCAGCGTCAGAACACAGGTCATCCCCGAAAAATTCTCAACGCTCACCAAAGACCTGCAGGTGATCGAAGCCACAGCCACAGTGAAATATGCGGTCAAGCCAGGGGAAGCCCCCAGGATCTACAGCACGATTGCCACCGATGACTCTGCGATTTACGCAAGGGTGATTCAGCCATCACTGCTGAAATCTCTGAAGTCGGTGTTCTCAAAGTATGAACTTGACACCATCGCCACCGACTGGAACAACATTTCCACCCTTGTACAAGAAAGCGTCTCCAATGAACTGAGCAAATTCGACTATGTAGCTGTCAAAGGCTTGGACATCACTGGCCTCAAGATTGCTGAGGAATACCGAGCAGCAATCGAGCAGAAGCAAATCGCTCAACAGCAACTTTTGCGCGCCAAAACAGAGGTTCAGATCGCCGAGCAAGAGGCCCTGAAGTTTCAGACCTTGACCCGCTCGCTCAATGACAGCGTTCTCTACAAGTTGTTCCTTGACAAGTGGGACGGAAAAACAAAGGTGGTTCCACCCATTCGCGGGGGGAGCACGCCGCCGGTGATTGTCGGGCAATAACGGGATACGTCAGAGCCCAGCGCAGCCGCGGGTCGCAGCCCGTAGGTCCGCAATGGCCTGGGCGCCGCGGCCCGCCTGCAGCTGCTGCATCACCAAATCCGCCTGGACGCCCAGTAAAAGGGTCTGGCACGGATATGCACTAAGAGCCGACGCCTGTCGCTGCAGCGCCTCCGCCTCAATCAAGGCTTGTTCGCACACCTGAGGATGGCCCTGCTCAAGGCAACGCTTTGCTCGGGCCTGAAAGGCTGCCAATGGAAAAGCCCGCACCGCAGGAACTGCCATGCCAAGAACCAGTAGGACTGTGACGGAGCGCGCGATCAGAGCTCAGGAGGGCGTTTTGCTGAGATGATGCCTCAACCTCGACTAAAAAACGCACCGTGTACACCGACTGGACCGCCATTGCCCTGCTGCTGTTCACCGCGGTGCCGCTATTGATAGTTGTGGCGACGGCCACCTACTTCGTGATCCAGAACGATCAAAAGACTCCCCTGGGCTGAAGATCAAGCCAGGGGACGGTTCGGACAGCTGAGTTTGGCCAGACCTGTGGTGCTGAGGGGCTGATGGTTCAACGTTGCGGATTGCACCGCCGAACTGAGCTGACCAGTTCCAAGACAGACAATGCATGTTCGGAAGCGATCCCCAGACACCCGCTGCATTCCACTCCCACCACAGACGGTGCACGTGCACATGATCCAAAGGATCAGACAATGAATTCAGTGTGGGGCGAAATCCCGCTGCCGATCCCGAAGTGTTCCTTAAGAAATCACTGCATTGATCTTCTGCTGCGTCAAGTGTTCAAGCAACTCTGGTGCACTGAGACGTGTCCCAGGTTCAAGCAGCTGAAGACCTGAGGCCAATCGCCCGATCACAGCGGCCGCATCCAACCCTGCGGTGCGGAGCGATTCCAGGCCTGAGCTGGCCTCACGCTTGGACAGCTTCTGGCCGCTGGCATCACAAAGCAGCGGCCCATGGCGGAACTGGGGAGGAGATTCACCTAGGGCCGCGAACAGGCTGCGCTGGGCTGGCAAGGCCTCGCGCAGATCAGCACCACGCACCACGTCGGTGATGCCGAAACTGAGTTCGTCGATCACGGTGGCTAGCTGGTAAGCAATGAAGCCATCGGCTCGCCGCAGCACCACATCGCCACTGCCGTGGGGATCGTGGTCGGCAACCCGTAGGCGCCAACTGGGAAGCCGCTGTTCTTGCCAGCCCCAGCTATGCCCAGCCATCCGGCAGAAGCCGGAGTAGATCGGCTGATCGGCAAGTTCCCGCCGGGAGCAGCGACAGGCGAACAAACGTCCGGAGCGGCGCAACCACGACAACCAGGAGTAGTAAATGCCACGCCGCTCGCTCTGGAGCAGCACCGGGCCATCCCACTCAAGGCCCAGCCAGCGCAAATCACTTTGGATCGCCTCGATGGCACCGGCGCGGCTGCGCGGCGTATCGAGGTCATCAATGCGCAGCAACCAGGCACCACCGGCATGACGTGCCGCCAACCATGACAACAGAGCCGTTTGTAGGTTGCCGAGGTGGAGCACCCCCGTTGGCGATGGGGCGAAACGGCCGCGATAGCCACCGGCGGTAGCCAAGGCACGCCCTGCATCCAGATGTTGCTGCAGATGCACCGGAACAACCATCGTGGGAACAGCCAACAAAAAAGGCGACCCACTGGGTCGCCTGGAGAACGAGGTTGTGGCGTTGATCAGCCCTGAACGCGATCTTTGAACATCTTGCCGGCGGTGAAGGCGGGAACGCGCTTGGCGGGAATCGCGATCTTCTCACCGGTCTTGGGGTTCAGACCCTGACGGGCGGAGCGCTCACGAGGTTCAAAGGACCCGAAACCCAGGATGGACACCTTCTTACCTTCCACCACGGAATCGATGATCGTGTCGATGGCGGCGTCGACAACCATGGAAACGTCGGTCTTGGTGAGCTCGGTGCGAGCAGCCACCAGATTCACCAGATCAGCTTTGTTCATTGGTTAGAAAGAGTCGGGGGGCGGGAGACGGCTCAGATACGGCGTCGTGGGCTCGCCGCTGCCTTCCCCAAGCGGCCCAATCGTATGGAGAGCAACCGGTTGCTGCAAGCGAAACGTGTTGTGCCGCAACGCATTAGCAGTTGTCCGCAACATCGCTCCAACCGCTGAAGGACACGAGCCGCTCCCCACGCAAGGCACCAAGCGCAGACCCAGAAAGTAGTTGGGGACTGGCATCTGAAGGAATCCAAGCCCTGAGTTTGGCCACACTGTTCAGCTGTCTGGGCCAATGAAATGTGCGGGCATGGCGCATCGGTGCGAGCTGCCCTGGAGCCCATGGCGTCAGCAAACGCCCGCAGAACAACAGCTCATTTGGTGCCGGAGCGAACACCACACAGCTCCCCGGCGTCGGACCCGGCGTCCACAACAGCCGCAAACCGCTCACCGTAGTGTGTTCCTCGGAGAAGGTCTCCAACGGCTCAACATTGGGCAGGAGATACGCCTCCTGTTCCTGCACCAGCACCGGCCATCCCAAGCGCTCCTGAACGCGACGCAGGCACCCATGCCCTTCACGACTGGTGAGCAGGATCCTTGGCTTGCGGGTTCCCGCCAGCTGGCGCAGGGCAGCGAGGCTGGCCTCCGTCAACGGCGGACAGTCCACCAGCACGGGCTCGGGCTCGAGATCGAGCCACCAGGAACTGCCGCCCTGGCTGTCGCGATTGGGTGGAAACAACCAGAGGTCGTCGCGCAGCTGGTGCGGCGGCCGACCGGCTTCAAGTGTGGTGGTCATCGCCATTGGTTCAAACAACGGACCAAACCACTAGTTTGAAGTCGAGATGTACCAACATGCCTTGAGTGGCATTCACCCCGGTTCTCCTTGGCCATTGGGCAGCAGCCTCACCAACCGAGGGGTGAACTTCGTGTTGGCAGCTCCCGGGGCCGACCGCATCGAATTGCTGCTGTACAGCAACAGCAACGAGCGCAGTCCGGAGCGGGTGATCGAACTGGATGGTCGACGTCACCGCTCAGGCGACTACTGGCACGTCGAGGTCGAAGGACTCGGCGAAGGCTGCTGTTACGGCTACCGGGTCTTCGGGCCGCTAGCGCCGGGGGGGCATGGCTTCCAGCCCTCCAAGGTGCTGCTGGACCCCGCCGCACGGGCCATCAGTGGCTGGAACGTCTACGACCGGGTGCTGGCCACCGGACCCTCACCCAACGCCCATGCCTGCCTCAAGGCGGTGGTGTGCGAACGGGACCTGTTCGATTTTCAGGCCCATCCGCGCCCACGCCACAGCTGGCAACGCACGGTGATCTACGAGCTGCACGTGGGAGGCTTCACCGGCCGCGAGGATGCAGGGGTCGCCGCAGAGCACCGCGGCACCTACCTCGGCTTGATCGAGAAGCTGCCCTACCTCAAGGAGCTGGGCATCACGGCAGTTGAGCTGTTGCCGGTGTTTTGTTTCGACCCGGCCGATGCCCCCCCGGGGCGCGACAACGTGTGGGGATACAGCCCCATTAGCTGGTTCGCACCCCACCACGGCTACTGCAGCAGCGGCGATCCGCTACTGGCCCGACATGAAGTGCGCCAACTGGTGGCCGCCTCCCATGACGCCGGCATCGAGGTGCTGCTGGATGTTGTCTACAACCACACCACCGAGGGCAACCGCCATGGCCCAACGCTGAGCTGGCGCGGCTGTGCCGACAACGTTTACTACCAGCAAAACGACGACGGCGATTATCAGGACGTGAGCGGCTGCGGCAACTCAATCGCCGCCAATGCGCCGATCAGCACCCGGCTGATCCTCGAGTCGATGCGCTGCTGGGCATTGGAGCTGGGGGTGGATGGCTTCCGCTTCGACCTAGGCATCGCCCTGAGCCGCGGCGATCAACTCAACCCCCTAGACGAGCCGCCCCTATTCACAGCTATGGAGGCCGACCCGCAGCTGAGCGACCTCAAATTGGTCAGCGAACCTTGGGACTGCGGAGGCCTGTATCGGCTGGAGGATTTTCCCGCCAAGCGGATCGGCACCTGGAACGGTCATTTCCGCGACGGGGTGCGGCGCTTCTGGAAGGGTGACGACCACACCACCTGGACCCTGGCCCAGCGGTTCAAGGGCAGCCCCGATCTCTATGAGGGCAAGCCCGTGGCCCTGGGGCGTTCGGTGAACTTCATCACCGCCCATGACGGCTTCACCCTGGTGGATCTGGTGAGCTACAACCGCAAGCACAACCTGGCCAACGGCGAAGACAACCGCGATGGCGAGAACCACAACAACAGCTGGAACCACGGCATAGAAGGGCCCAGCAGCAACCCGCTTGTGCAATCCCTGCGGCGGCGGCAGCAACGCAACCTGCTCAGCTCGCTGCTGCTGGCCCGTGGCGTGCCGATGCTGCTGATGGGCGATGAAGTAGGCCGGAGTCAGGGGGGCAACAACAACAGCTGGTGCCAGAACAGCCCTCTGGGCTGGATGGTCTGGGATGAAGACCACTGCGACGTGGAACTAAAGCAATTTCTGCAGCGCCTGCTGCGGCTACGCCAGGCCTTACCGCAACTGTTCAATCCACTCATACCGCCGCGGGAAAGCAACCGCAAATCAGCGGAGCAACCATCGGCGCAGCGAAGCGATCTCTGGCGTCAATGGCACGGGGTGAACCTGGCCAAACCCGATTGGGCGGCCTGGAGTCGCACCACCGCCACCAGCCTCCACAGCGGCAGCCGCGGTGCCCTGCTCTGGATGGGCTTCAACGCCTACAAGGAAAGCCTCAGTTTTGAGTTGCCGGTTCCGGCCTCGCCCTGGAAACGGTTGATCGACACCTCCCTGCCCAGTCCCAAGGATTTCCCAGCAGAACCGGCCAACTTCAGCGGAGTGGAGATTCCGCTGCAGAGCCGCAGTTTCGTGCTGCTGCTTGCCGAAGAGGAAACGACTGGCCTTCGATTGTGATCAGAGCGGGTGACGGGAATCGAACCCGTGTCATCAGCTTGGAAGGCTGAGGTCTTACCATTACACAACACCCGCTTAGTACAAACAAACCACCTGATGGGCTGGTGGTGACGTAAGCACGCATTCATTATGGCAATCCGCCTGCCCGAAGCCTCCGCGTGACACCGACCGACGCATCCCTGCAGGGATCCCGCCGCAGGCTGATGCTTGCTTACGGCCTGGGCGACGCCGGCACCGGACTTGCCGCTACCCAGCTGGGCTTCTATCTCTTCCCCTTTTTCATCTGCGCCGTAGGCCTGCCGGCCTTCATCGCTGGTTCCCTGCTCACGGTGAGCAAGGTCTGGGATGCCCTGAATGACCCGTTAATCGGCTGGCTCAGCGATCACACCCGCAGCCGCTGGGGCCCGCGCCTGCCCTGGATCCTGACGGCAGCCCTACCGCTGGGCATCAGCCTGGCGGCGATGTGGTGGGTGCCACCGGGCAACACAGTGCAGCGCACGATCTACTACGCCGTCATGGCGGTCTTACTAATGACCGCTTACACCAGCGTCAACCTGCCCTACGCCGCCCTCAGCACCGAGCTCACGCCCGACACCGCCATTCGCACCCGCCTGAATGCGGCACGGTTCACCGGCTCCATCCTGGCCGGCCTGAGCGGACTGATTGTGGCCTCGGTGGTGCTCACCGATGGGGGCGGGGGCTACCTGGCCATGGGCCGGATCACCGGCAGCATCGCTGCCACCACCACACTGCTCTGCTGCTGGGGGCTGGCCCCCTACGCCAAGCGGGCCCAACGGCCGGTGCCCAACAACGAAGCGCCGATGCAGCAGCTGAAACGGGTGCTGGCCAACCCCCGCTTCCGCCAAGTACTGGGGCTGTACCTGCTGCTCTGGTTCGGCCTGCAACTGATGCAGGTGGTGGCCTTGATCTGGCTAGTGCAGGTGGTGCATGTGCCCGCCAACCTTTCCACCTGGATCCTGTTGCCTTTTCAGATCGCTGCCCTGCTTGGCCTTCAGCTCTGGAGCAACCTCTGCAACCGCATCGGACGGGTGGCCACCCTGCGCTGGGGCGCGGGGCTGTGGATCAGCGCTTGCCTGCTCTCGATGCTGTTCCCGCCACTGGCGGCAGATCCCAGCCTGCTGCAGCTGTTGCCGCTGGTGGGGCTGATTGCCCTGGTAGGGGTGGGGGCCGCCACCGCCTATCTGATCCCTTGGTCTCTGCTGCCCGATGCAATCGACGCTGACCCGAGCAAACCCGCCGGGCTCTACACCGCCTGGATGGTGTTCGGCCAGAAGCTGATCATCGGCCTCACCATGTCGGTGTTCGGCAGCCTGCTCTCGCTCACGGGCTACATCTCCGCCAAGGGAGGCAACTGCGGTGGGGCGCTGAGTTTCATCGAACAGCCAGTTTCAGCCCTGCTGGCAATCCGGCTCTGCATGGGTCTGATTCCCGCCATCCTGGTGCTGCTTGGCCTTGTGGTGATGCGAGGCTGGCCTGACCGTGGAGCCCACCTGCAGAAGGCCGCCGGATGAACACGCCCCGTTCGATCAAACGCCTGGGCGCCAGCCTGCTGATCGGAGGCCAGGCCGTGGCCGCCACTCTGCGCGGCCGCATTGATCGAGGGGAGCTGTTTGAGCAAATGCTCGACGCAGGCCCGGGGAGCGTGCTGATCGTGCTGATCATCTCGGTAGCCGCCGGCTCGGTGTTCAACATTCAGGTGGCCGCAGAACTCACCCGCCAGGGGGCGGGATCAACGGTGGGCGGCATCCTGGCGATCGGCCTGGCGCGGGAGATCGCCCCCCTGCTCACCTCCTGCCTGCTAGCGGGCAAGGTGGCCACCGCCTACGCCGCCCAGCTGGGCACGATGAAGGTGACCGAACAGATCGACGCGATCACGATGCTGCGCACCGACCCTGTGGAGTACCTGGTGGTGCCCCGGATGATCGCGATGTTGGTAATGGCACCGGTGCAGTGCTTCTTCTTCTTCCTTATGGCTGTGTGGTCTGGCCAACTCACCAGCACAGCCCTCTACAACATCCCCCCGGCGGTGTTCTGGACCTCGGTGCGCACCTGGATGGCCCCGCTGGACCTGCCGTTCATGCTGGTGAAGGCCCTAGTGTTCGGAATGATCATCGCGACGGTGGCCTGCGGCTGGGGACTGACGACCCGCGGCGGACCCAAGGAAGTGGGCACCAGCACCACCGGCGCGGTGGTGATGATCCTGATCCTTGTGGCCCTGATGGATGTTGTTCTCACCCAGGTGCTGTTCGGAGCATGAGTTCAACCCCCGCCCCCGTCACCCTCAAGCCGGACGTACGGCTGCCGCTGCTGGTGGTAGCCCTTGGCCTGGCGCTGTTGCCTCTGCCGCTGACCCCCTGGCCCACGCTGGTGGTGACATTGTTCGGCTTGTTCCTGCTGATCCAGAGCGCAAGCCTGCGCTTGGAATTCAAGGAAGACGATCTGATCGTATGGCAGAACGGCCGCGAACTACGGCGCTTCCCCTACGACCAATGGCTGAGCTGGCGGCTGTTCGCCCCTGGGCTACCAGGCCTTTTCTATTTCCGCGAGACCCATAGCATTCACTTTCTGCCGATCCTGTTCAGCCCCAAGGAGCTGAGGGAACAGCTGGAACTGCGGGTGGGAGCTCTGGAAGTACCGAAAGACGACCCGGAATACAACACACGCAAAAGCGACTAGTAGCACAATTTCGCGACGATTTCGTACAGATATCCATGCAATTTCGTGCACCTCTGTCGCAGTTGTGATGCCACCTGTTTTTCTGCGGTCTGGTCGGCTGGAATGGAGGGATGGAGAGCACGGCAGCTGACGCAATGCCCGACGACACCGACCCGACCCCCCAGGCGCCTGAACCGAAGCAGGCCCCAGCAGAATCCAACGGCCAAACCATCACCGAATCTGCTTTAGCAGAAGCCAACCCCGTGCTGGAGCTAGCCCTCAAGGATCTGCAAGACCGCCGTGATGCACTGCAGGCGGAGATCACCGCGCTGACCTCCCGCAAAGAGCAACTCGAGTCCGAACTCAAGGCCAACTTCGCCGGCCAGTCCGACGCCATCGCCCGCCGCGTAAAGGGCTTTCAGGAGTACCTAGGCGGCGCCCTACAGGACCTGGTGCAGAGCGTGGAAAACCTGGAGCTGGTGGTGCAGCCGATGGTGGTGCGGCCCTCCCCCCTTGATCAAGCTGCAGACAACACAGCTGCGCCGGAGAAGCCCGGTGAGATCACTCCGCCGCCAGTGGTGGCCGACACCTTCCGTCCCGACGAAGAGCTGATCCGCCAGACACTGGAGCGCTTCCTCAAGCAGCCCGACGTCTACGCCGACCCCTGGAATCTGAGGCGCAGCATCGATGCGCGCGATATGGCCCTGCTGGAGGACTGGTTCTTCAATCAAGGCGGACGCGGCGCCCAACCCAGCCGCAGCACCCGGCCACGCAACATTCTGGTGAGTGCAGCCCTGATCGCGGTGATCGGCGAGCTCTACGGCGATCAATTCCAGTGCCTGGTGCTGGCCGGCGGCCCTGAACGGCTCGGCGAATGGCGGCGCGGGCTCCAGGATGCTCTCGGCCTAGGCCGGGAAGACTTCGGCCCCAGCAGCGGCATCGTGCTGTTCGAGCGACCAGAAGCCCTGGTAGAGCGAGCCGACCGGCTGGAGGAGCGGGGCGAGGTGCCGTTGATCCTGATCGATGCGGCCGAGCGCAGCATCTCCATTCCTGTGCTTCAGTTCCCCCTCTGGCTGGCCTTCGCAGCCGGACCAGGTGAACGCCTCGACGACGACGACCTGCTGTGATCCAAACAACCTTCACCTCACTGCTGCTCCTGGCCATCGGCTACCTGCTGGGAGCCATACCCAGCGGATACCTCGCAGGTCGCCTGCTCAAGGGCATCGACCTACGGGACTGCGGCTCCGGCAGCACCGGCGCCACCAACGTGCTGCGCAACGTGGGCAAGGGCCCAGCCCTGGTGGTTTTCCTAATTGATGTGGGCAAAGGCGCCCTGGCGGTGCTGCTAGCGAAGAGCGTTGGCTTGAACGACTGGCTGCAGGTGCTGGCGGGATGGTCGGCGCTGGCTGGCCACATCTGGCCGGTGTGGCTGAACTGGAAGGGCGGCAAGGCGGTAGCCACCGGCCTGGGCATGTTTCTAGGCCTGGCCTGGCCGGTGGGGCTGGCCTGCTTTGGCCTGTTCATGGCGGTGATCTCAATCTTCCGGATCGTGTCGCTGTCCAGCGTGGTGGCCGCCATCGGATTGCCGCTATTGATGCTGCTCTCAGGCGGCAGTAGCGCCTATGTGGTGGTGTCGTTGATGGCGAGCTTGATGGTTCTTTGGCGCCATCGCAGCAACATCGAACGGCTGCTGGCAGGCACTGAACCCAAGATCGGAGAGAAGACCAAGGGCCTGAGCTAAGCCCTTAAGCAACAGCGTCACCCAACCCAATGAGGCGCGTCGACTGAAGCTCCTTGCAACACAGTGCAAAAGCAGCGCTTGGGTCTGCGGCTTTGGTGATCGGCCGGCCGATCACAAGCTGGCTGGCGCCCGCTGTAATGGCCTCGGCGGGCCCCATCACCCGGGCCTGATCACCCACCGCAGCACCTTTGGGGCGAATGCCTGGTGTCACTAAGGCGAACGGTTCTGGGTGCTGCGCCCGCAATGCAGCAGCCTCCAAAGGTGAGCAGACGCAACCACCGATGCCAGCGGTCGCCGACAACTGCGCCAACGCCCGCACCCGTCCGGCGATGGCCTGGGTGATGGCGAGTTCCCGTTGCAATTGATGCTCCTCCCAGCTGGTAAGCACCGTCACCGCCAACAGGGTGGGGGTGGGTTGACCAGCACGTTGGGCACCGTCCACCGCCGCGGCCTCGGCTGCCTTGAGTGCTTCGCTGCCGGCGCAGGCATGCACCGTGATCAGTTCGGCCCCCAGCGCCGCTGCCCGCTGGCAGGCGCCTGCCATGGTGGCGGGGATATCGTGAAATTTAAGGTCGAGAAACACCCGCAGCCCCTGCGCGCGCAATTGACCCACTACCTCAGGCCCTGCCTGCACGAACAGCTCCAGGCCTACCTTCACCCAGCGGAGCCCCTCCACTTGGTTCGTAAAGCGCAGCGCTTGCTCTTGCACCATGCCATCGAGCGCCACGATGATCCGATCGGCAGGATGCAGGTTCTCCATCAAGCAACAAGCCTCCGGAAGGTCTTCTTGCCCAGCTGCAGCACCTTGCCCTCCAGTTCCGCCGCTGAGGCGAACTCCCGGTTGGGGTCAATGATCTTCTCCCCCTCCAGGCGCGCAGCACCACCTTTGATTTGGCGGCGAGCCTCACTGCTGCTGGCGCAGATCCCCACAGCACTGAACAGATAAAAGGCCTTGGCCGGAAAGTTCACCTCTGCCAGGGAGGCCTCGGGCACATCCGCGGCGGCATCACCGCTTCCTCCCACCAGGGTAGCGGCATCCCTCTGGGCCTTTTGCGCCGCTGCCAGTCCATGGCGGCTGGCGGTCACCACCAGGGCCATCACCTTCTGCTTCTCGCGCGGGTTCTCCGGCAACGAAGCGAGATCTAGGTCGGTCAACAACATGACGTAGTCATCGATCGCCCCATCGCCAACCTTCTCCAGCTTGGAGTACATCGAGAGCGGATCTTCCTCCAAGCCCACCACGTTACCGAGGCTCTTGCTCATCTTCTGCACCCCGTCGAGACCCACCAGGATCGGCAGCAGTAGGCCGAACTGGGTGCCCTTGTTGAAGTGGCGCTGCAGATCGCGGCCCATGGCCACGTTGAATTTCTGGTCGGTGCCGCCCAGCTCTACATCAGCGTTCACCGCCACCGAGTCGTAGCCCTGCAGCAGCGGATAAAGAAATTCGTGCAGGGCAATCGGAGTGCCGCTGCCGTAGCGCTTGGAGAAGTCATCCTTGGCCAGCATCTGGCCCACAGTGCCGTTGCCGAGCAGGCCGATCACTGCCGGCAGGTCCATGCCCTCCAACCACTCGGAGTTGTAACGCACCTCCAACCGGCCAGGGGTCTCGAAATCGAGCAGCGCGGTTTTCTTGGGCTGGTCCTGCCCCAACTGGCGCAGGTAGGTGGAGGCGTTGGCGGCCACCTGCTCTTTGCTGAGCGGCACCCGCGTGGCGCTCTTGCCGGTGGGATCCCCGATCCGGGCGGTGAAGTCACCGATGATCAGCACCGCCGTGTGGCCCGCGTCCTGGAAGGCCCGCAACTTGCGGAACAGGATGCTGTGACCCAAATGAATGTTGCTGCCAGTGGGGTCGATGCCCAGCTTCACCCGCAGCGGACGCCCTTCCTTTTCGGCGTGGGCCAACCGGGCCGCCAAGGCCTGATCCGCATCACTGGGTTCTCCGGCCGGGAACAGGTCGGCCATGCCCCGGGACAGCCAATCAGGCAAAGACGGGGTGGAGTCCGGCATGGGGAGACGCAACAAGCGGGCTCAGGCGATCGTACGAGTGCTGGTTCAGCTCGGGCTGTTTCAGCTGGAGGGGGGCTGCTCGATCTGGGCCTTCATCCGCTCGAGTGTGGAGTTCATCTGCTCGAACATCTGCTCGGGGGTAATGCCGAACTGACTGAGCTGGGTGCGCAGCTGCTCCACGGTGAGCTTTGCCTGGAAATCCTCCGAGAGCTCGAAGCGCTTCATGAACACTCGGTAGCGGCCCATCAGCTCCTCCATCGTCTCGATGAATTTCTTCTTTCCCTCTCGATCGAACTTTCCGTACTCACTGCCCAGCTGCATCAGCTGCTGGTAGTCGCTGAACAGGCGCTTGGCTTCGTCCTGAACAATGTCGGAATCGAAGAAAGCCATCGTCGGCGTTAATCACTGCTTTGGCAAAGTTTGCCAAGAATTCGCAACTGGCAACGGGGGTGATCGCCGCACCTTGCATTGGCCTGCACTGAAGCCTTTTGTACGGTCTTGCTGAACATCACCGCCCTCTGGCGGCATCCGATTCATGGTGAGATTCGGGCTGCCTACAGGATGTGGACTTCACCCCTCAGCTGGCCGCGATGCGTGAGCTTCCTCAACGCCACCGGCCCTTGTTGAAGGGGCGTCGCATCGTGGTCGCCACCGCTGATCGCCTCTTAATCAGCGGCCTGGTTCACAACCTCGCTGGCATCGGCTCCCTCGTGGGGGCCGCAAGCACCGAAGCGGAAACCCTCGCCTGCCTCAGCAGCACGGCCGCTGATCTGCTGATCTGCAGCGACCAGCTCGAGCGCGCTCAGGGCCCCTCTCTGGTAGCAGCCGCCAAGGCACGCCAGCCCTCCCCGCGCTGCCTGATGTTGATTCAGCGCCCGTTGCTGAGCACAATTCACGCCGCAGCCAAGGCGCAATGCGAGGGGCTCTGCAGCCATGAGCGGATCGGCAAAGGCGGCCTGCTCAGCGTTCTGCGCGCCATGGAGAGCGATGGCAGCCACATGGAAAGGGTGATTGCCGGGGTGGCGAACCACGACCGCGGTTCAGGAAAAATCGACCATCCCCTCAGCGACGTGCTGAGCCTGCGGGGAAGAGGTGCTGCGCGGTCTTTGCAAGGGCCTCAGCAATCAGGAGATTGCCGATCAGCTGCACCTCTCTATCGAAACCACCAAACAATGCGTCACAGCACCGCTGCGCAAACTCAATGCCAAAAGCCGCAACCAGGCTGTGCTGATCGCATTTCAGCGCAACCTGGTGGATCCACCGCTGCCGATTCCCCGCTGGACCCCCCTCACCCTGAAGGTCCATTCTGAGGCCAGTCCAAGGATCCTGACGTCATTGTCCAACGCGCCGCCACCGCAGCACTGGTGGTTCTCAGCGTCAGCAGCCTCGTTCAACAGGCAGGTTACGCCGCCAGCAAGCGCACCACAGCTTGGGTTTCAACCGCAGAAACCAATGCCCGCTGCCTGATCGAAACCGAACTGATGAAATCCGCCCAGGCACAAGAAATCTCCAACCTCTTCTTGCTCAGCAAGAAGGTTGTTGACACTAACCGGGACGAGGTGAAAACCGCTTCCGGCTACGACGATCTAATGCTCAGTTACATCGACGAACAGGGGGGTTGCAAGGATCTCGTGCGAAAGCTGCGCTGACGAAGCCCCAGCACCCTCGTTAATGTCGGCCCATCTCTGCTGAGCCGCATGCCCCGCAGCCACTGGTTAGATCCCCTAGCCAGGCGGGTGCTTCAGGCCACTGGGCAGCTGCCGGCGACAGCCCGTCCACCACAAGCTCTGCCATTACCGATCACCCCCGAGCCTCCCTCCTGGGTGATGGATGTGAATCGCGCCAGCCGCGATCAGTGGTTGCAACTGCCGGGCTGCAGTCAGGACACAGCCGATCTGATGGTGCGGCTGCAACAGGGGGGTGTGCAATTCGCCTGCGCCGATGATCTGTTCCGACTGCTAGAGCTGCCGAGCGATCTGAGCAAGCTCTGGACACCCCATCTCCTCTTCCAGTGGCACGGTGATGCTCCACAGCAGCCCCAGGCTGCTCCCCTCGACATCAACAACGCCAGCGCCGATCAGCTGACTCTGCTCGGCTGGCCGGAACAACGACTGGCCAACCTGATGCGGGAGCGCCGACGGGCCGGTTTCAAGAACCTGGCTGATCTGCAAGAGCGACTCTGCCTACCCGCCAGCAGCGTTGAAGCCCTGATCGGCCGGGTAAGTTTCGGAAGCCGACGCGCCGGGCCCAGCCTGCCGCTGCACTGATGCAGGGGGATCTGTTCTCCACCGGCACACTGGCCTTCAGCAACGGGCCTGACCTGCCCCTGCAACGGGAGCAGCTGCTCGCCTGGCAGGAGCGTCTGCATGCCCATCAGGCGCCGCTATTCCGCGGGAAGAGCGCCGAAGCAACCCAAGGGGATCTATTCGGTTCCGACCCCGATGACGCTGCTGCGGCCATCGATCCGCTGGCCCTGACACCCCTGACGATGAGTTTCTGGCGCTGGCCGGAACCCTCCCATCGCGGAGCAGCGATCTACCTGGTGATGGACAGGCCAACCCAGCTGGAGCACCCGCTTCTGCTTTATGTGGGCGAAACCCTTGCCGCCGAGCGCCGCTGGAAAGGCGATCACGACTGCAAGGCCTACCTAGCCGCCTACAGCGAAGCCCTGCAGCGCTGTGAGCTCAGCGCTCAGCTGAGCATCCGCTTCAGCTGCGATGTGCCCCGGGCCACCCGGGCCCGGCGAGCCTTAGAACAACAGCTGATCCAACGCTGGTGGCCGCCATTTAACAAGGAAACCCGCCAACGCTGGGCCACCCCCTTCACCGCAGAGCTCTAAGCCGAAGCCAGCACGCGGGATCGCTACTCTCATCCTTTGTGATGCGTCCACCCATGCGCTTCTCCCTGTCCTCCACCGGCCTGCACGCGTGGAACGGCGATGTGCTGGCGGTGGGGCTGGCCCAGGGCGATGTTGATGCCATGGCAACAGCCCTGGAACAACGCTTTGCCGGCATCACCCATGCTCTCAAGCAGCAGGAGTTCAAAGGCAAGCTCGGGGACCAGCTGGTGATCACGCCCCTGGGTGGGGGCCCGCAGCGCCTGGTGGTGCTGGGCCTGGGCGAGAGCGATGGAATCGATGCCGACCGCCTGCGCGGCGCCGCCGCCCGGGCTGCCAAGGCCGCCATCGGCTGTGAGGGCAACCTCGGCCTGCACTTGCCCTGGACAGGAACCGATGCAACAGAAGCCGCCCGCATTTGCGCTGAAGCGGTGCGGCTCTGCCTCTACAAAGACCAGCGCTTCTGCAAGGAGCCAGACCCGCGCCGGATCCCAGATGTGTTGGAGCTGATCGACCTCGATCCCGCCGCCGCCAGCGGCTTCACTGCGGTCAATGCCACCTGCGCCGGTGTGGAACTGGCCCGGGAGCTGGTGGCTGCCCCCCCGAACGTGATCACCCCAGCAGCCCTCGCAGACACGGCCGCTGGCATGGCCCGAGATCACGGCCTTGAGCTCAAGGTGCTCGAGCGCAGCGACTGTGAAGCCAAGGGTATGGGCGCCTTCCTGGCCGTAAGCCAGGGCTCCGATCTTCCCCCCAAGTTCATCCACCTGATCTATCGCCCCGAGGGCGAAGTGAAACGGCGCGTTGCCCTGGTGGGCAAAGGCCTCACCTTCGATTCCGGCGGTTACAACCTCAAGGTAGGGGCTGCCCAGATTGACATGATGAAGTTCGACATGGGCGGCAGTGCCGCTGTGCTCGGTGCCATGCGCAGCATCGCTGAACTCAAGCCAGCCGGCGTTGAGGTGCACATGGTGGTGGCCTCCTGCGAAAACATGGTGAACGGCTCCGCTGTCCACCCCGGTGACATCGTCACGGCCGCCAACGGAATGACGATCGAGATCAACAACACCGACGCCGAAGGCCGCCTCACCCTCGCCGATGCGCTGCTCTACGCCTGCGAGCAGAAGCCTGATGCCGTGGTGGATCTGGCCACCCTCACCGGAGCCTGCGTCATTGCCCTGGGTGATGAAATAGCCGGGCTTTGGTCAAACAATGACGACCTGGCGGATGCCCTCGATGCCGCTGCTCAGACAGGTGGTGAAGGCCTCTGGCGCATGCCACTGCGGCAGTCCTACAGGGATGGATTGAAGTCGTTGCTGGCCGACATGAAGAACACCGGACCGCGGCCAGGCGGTTCGATCACAGCCGCCCTGTTCCTCAAGGAGTTCGTAGCCAAAGACACCGCTTGGGCCCACATCGACATCGCCGGACCGGTCTGGAGCGACAAGGGCAAAGGGGTCAATCCCGCTGGTGCCACCGGCTACGGGGTGCGCACCCTGGTGAACTGGGTGCTGGCCCAGTCATGAGCCGCTCCCCTGTGCGCTGGTACATCAAGGCCCAATTGGGGGTGCTTCTGCTCCCAGTAGGGCTCTGCCTATTCGGCGAAGCGGTGAGCCGCAAGGTGGTTCAGATGCTGGGCAAGGATGGAGGCCCCTGGTTCTGGTACGGAACTCTCAGCCTGATCTGCATCAACGCCGGAATCGGCTTGATGGTCGACAGCGGGCTGACCCGAGGTTTTCCGGGGCGACGTCAGGGCTAATCGGGACGCGCCCAATTCAGGATGCAACCGCTTGCAGCTCAAGGGAACGGTCGGGTGTTTCAAGCGCATGGATCTGCCACCTTGCTCGCTCGGAGCAAGTTTCCAAAACCCGATCGAGATCATCCGACGCATGCTTCGGCGACGCGTAGGGACCGATATGACGGGTGCCAAGACCATCCTTAATGGTCAGCAAATACATACAACCCTCCTCTCACCCCTTGATCCTAAGCGTGGCTTAAATTTTGGTCGATGGCTGGAAACCCGTCTGTTCACTGAGAACTTGCTGAATCACTCAGGTTGCCGCGCTTAATCTTTTCAACAGGTTGAGTGTTAATTTCTTAAGGAATTCGACCGGATTTGATCAAATAACGGCCGGATCGACCCCCTGGAGCGAGACCTCGTATCGCTCCAGGGGTATCGAGCTCAATTGACGTTAGTCACAGCCGCTGGAGCAGCTGACCTGCCTGACATCTCGCGCAGAGAACCCGCTGCGCAGAGGGTCGAGAGCGCGATCGCGACAAGAGCGGCGCTGTTGATTAACTTGAGCGTGAGAGGCAGATGGGTGTTGACCATCTCGCGGACATTTGGCATGGAGAAAGTTCACTATGAACATGTTCATAGTGCGACCCTTGTCAACGCGACGGAAGCGTCCGCAGAGGACGACTCCTTTTTCTTGGGTCCCTCACACCAGAACCGTTTTGTCGTGGTGGCGACGACCAGCCATGGAAGCCAAGGCCCTCACTCGGGGGCTTCTTTCGGTGAAGGGGCAACGCGTCGAACGCAGGGGTGCCTAGGGAACACCCTTTTTTTGGACATCAGGCCACAAGGACAAGGGCGATATTGAGAATCGCCAGCCCCACTAAGAACACCGCCGCCAACAACGCGGCTTCCGGGAAGAACTTGGCAATCACGAATCCCACCCCAAGAAACACCGAGGAGATCACGATGGCGACGAGGTCCGTTCCCACTGGAGGGCTTTGAATCTATCTCTCACACAATGACGAAATCCCGCTTGGATCGTGGTCAGCCATCCAGCAAGCGGCCCCCGCCAATGGCAGGGGCAAGGCCTGAAAGAAGCCTCGGCCTTCTTGGTGTAAGAGACGCTTCGATAGGTAAGGGTGGGGTGCACGTCGCGCGCGACCACCTCCCGGCAGGTGTTGTTGTGCTCGCGTCGGTAGGTCAGCTCAACGCTGGCCTTGGGTGCTGATGCCGCCGCTGCGTAGGCACCACCTCGATAAAGAAGTGCCGTCCTTGGAAGTTCCTCGAAGAAATCCAAGTCCCCGTTCCGTGGCTTGGAGCGTCTGCGCCCCCCCTCGAAAAAAAAAGGGGGGGGGGGGGACGTTCTATAGCAATGCTGAACCGCCTTTACGGGACAACCTTCACCCACGCGTTGTCGACGCGGGCACACACCGCCCCTTAATCAGCACTCCTCACGGACGAGCGCACTGGCCGGCCATCCATCCATCGACCAGATCACGTCAGAAATAGCATCGGCATTGATCCACGTGATGACACCCGTATCCACATCAGCCACCTGAAAGAGAGACGGAAGCCTGGGGTGACGCGCGCTCCCCTCACAGAAGATCACCTGCCCCATCCACCAATCCCCTTGGTCGAGCTGGTCTCCACCAACGATCACAAAGTGCCCTGGGCGGACATGGAGGAATGGAGCTTCCGCCTTCACCGCGGGCTGCTGTGATCAACCGACATACGCCGACCATGAACTAGCACTTCTGTACTCATAGCCATGGCGGTCCAGGCTTGGCAACCCGTGGATCGCACTGGCTTTTGGGTGCGGGTGTGTTGCCAGACACTGACGTAAGCACTTTTGCTCCCTGGACGTGGATCCATGGGCGTCTAGGTTTCGGCGGTCCTCAGATCTGCAGGCCCCCTTTGGATGGCACCAGGCCATGAGGCTGCCGCTGTCGAGAACGCCACCTATGACTGACCGCACTCTCAGCATTTCAGATGCACTGCGGGAAGCGCAGCTGCAGCGCCTGGAAGCCTCTTTGGCTTGCAAGACAGCATCCAAGCCTCAGGCCACAACACAGCCAGCAAAAGACAAGAACAAGGACGCCAAAGAAAGCGACTGATCGCAACAGTTCCCAGGCATTCCTTGATCACATCGACATATTGAGGGGCATCCGGCACTTACCGGTTTGCTCAAGTGCTGTGCCGTGGAGTCACTGCTCTCGATCCTGTTGGGTGTCGCCCTCGCATGGGCGATCACGCGAATGATCATCTAGCTGAGCGACCGTTCGCGCATCCGGGGGCGCTCTGCAGAGGATTGAGGCTGAAATCCTCGAGGCATGGATCGATCCAATGCAGCACAGAAACTCAACCGCATTGAGCGTGAACTCGATGCGAACGCCCCGTCCGGAGGGAAACCACCTGTGAAACGAGGTGGTGGACAGAATGGAACGTCAGGCAACACATAGCTGGATGCCTTGCTGGTCACAGTGCTGTTGCTGTTCGTTGTCTCAGCAGTACTGGTATTCGCAGACCGGCTTAGCTCGACTCAACGCATGCAACTGACAGCTGGTTCCATCGGAGGAGCTGTTGGCCTGTTGCTCGGCTATTGCGTAGGAGGGCTGAGGCCTTAAGGCAACAGGAACTGAACTCTAATTCCCCCAGGCGTTACCGGAACGAGCGTTGTCGCCCCAGACACTGTCGAGCCTGCGGTCACGACCGCAGCTGAACCGATAAAAGTTGTATTTCACGGCGTTGTTCTCCGCGTAGTTCTGGTGGTAGCTCTCGGCTGGCCAGAAGCGAGCCGACGGCTTGAGACCCACCTTCAAAGCAGACCGTGGTTGTCCGAGCTCGATGGCCGCCGCCTCCGCACTTGCCTCAGCGGCCTGAGCCTGAGCGTCATCATCAGTAAAAATAACCGGCCGATAGGAATCGCCGCGGTCACAGAACTGACCGCCGCCATCCAGTGGATCCACATTGCGCCAGTAGCTGCGCAGCAGCTCCGCGTAGCTGATCTGATCCGGATTAAAACGCACCTGCACCGCTTCCTGGTGACCGGTGGTTTCACTACTCACCTGCCGGTACGTGGGGCGCTCCAGCTGCCCGCCGCTGTAGCCGCTCACGGCATCACGCACCCCCGGCAGATCCTCCAGGTCGTGCTCCAGACACCAGAAACAGCCACCGGCAAAGACCGCCGTCTGCAACTCAGCCATGGCCTGTTGAGGCCAGCTGAGCAGCATCAGGCAGGTGAACAACAGCAGCAGTGTTCGTTTCATCCGAGCACCTGATCAAAGATTGCCTTGGCAGCCCGCTCGGTCACCCCAGGAGCACCCAGCGTGGCACGCAGCCGCTCATACCCTTCCAGCATGGCGTGGCGCTCAGGGGTAGCAGTCAACAGAGGAATCGCCATCTCCACCAGGGCTTCGGCAGTGAGTTCGTCCTGCAGCAGCTCCGGCACCAACCGCTGCTTGAGCAACAGATTCACCGGGGAGATGTGATCAACCTGGAAGCGCAGCACGTGGCGGGCAACCCAGGCCGTCAGTCGGCTCACGCGGTACCCCACCACCTGAGGAACCCCCTGCAGGGCCAGTTCCAGATTCACCGTGCCGGATTTGCCCAAGGCGAGATCCGCCGCAGCACAGAGGGTGGTCTTCAGCACATCGGCTTCAGCGGCGGGAATCACCCGGCCATGGCGCACGCCGGCCTTCTCCAGCGCTACAGCCAGGTGCGCTTCGAACTGAGCAAGCCCAGCGGGCAGAAGCACCTGAAGATCAGGGTGGCTTTGCTGCAACAGGGCCGCCGCCTGGGCCAACGGTGGCATTAAATAGCGCAACTCCTGGGGCCGCGAGGCCGGCAGCAGCAACAGCACCGGCGCCTTTGGGTCCAGACCCAGTTGGCGGCGGGCGCTGGCGCGATCGGGCAGGTTCTGGAAGCTGTCCAACAAAGGATGGCCCACCCAGCTCACATCCGCACCGCGGGCGGCATAGAACTCGGCCTCCGCCGGGAAGATCGCCAGGATCTTGTCGGTGAACCCAAGAAGACTGGTGGTGCTGCCATCGCCAAAGCGCCAGGCCCACTCTTGGGGGGCGATGTAGTAGATGATCGGCAGCGCGGGCCGCTGTCTCCGCAGCCGTGTGCCCAGACGCACATTGGCCCCGACATAATCAATCAACACAAGCCCATCAAGGGGCCGGTCCTTCAGCAGCCCATCGACCCGGGCCTGCAGCCACAGCGTGGGAAGAATCAACGGGACGGCCTCCCACAAGCCGATCACCCCCATCGGAGCGGTGTCGGCGATCAACACCGCTCCCGCCGCCTCCATGCGCGGCCCACCAAGGCCCAGCACCTCAAGCTCAAGCCCCCGTCGGTCCGCCTCAAACCGAAGGGCGCGAATCAACAGGCTGCCCTGCAGATCACCGGAGACCTCACCGGTGCTGATCAGCAGCCGAACCATCAGCGCCCCTGCACCGGCATCGGCCCGCGTCGGCCCTGACTGGTGGAGGCTTCAAGGAACCGGCAAAAGTGTTCAGCCGCCGGCAGCAACGGCTGGCTGCGGGCCCGCTGAAGCGCGTCGGCAATCACCAGTTCAGAGCGATACATCAGGGTCCAGACCTCCTGAAGTTGCTTGAGTTCAGCGCCTTCGTGATTGACAGACAGGCCACTGCGCCGCAGCCCTACACGGTTCAGACCCCGCACCCGGCCAGGATGGCCTTCCACCAGGCAGTAGGGGGGAACATCTCGGTCGACGCGGGTCATGCCGCCCACCATCGCCATCCCGCCGATGTGAACGAACTGGTGAATTCCCAGACAACCACCAATCACGGCACGATCTTCGATCACAACGTGGCCCGCCACCTGAATGGCATTGGACATGACGATGTTGTCGCCCAAATCGGAGTTGTGGCCCAGGTGGCAGTAGGCCATAAGCAGGTTGCCATTGCCGATGCGGGTCACCTCACCCTCTTCGGTGGCACGGTTGATCGTCACACATTCCCGCAGCGTGTTTCCATCACCAATTAACACCTCGGTATTGGCACCTCGGTACTTGAGATCCTGCGGCGCAAGACCTAGGCAAGCACCAGAGAACACCTTGTTGTCGCGACCAAGAGTCAGCCGTCCGTCCAAAACGGCATGGGGACCAATCCAAGTGTTCTCTCCGATCACCACCTCGGGGCCAACCACCGCACCAGGGCCGATCACCACGCCGGCAGCTAGCTCGGCCTTTGGGTCCACCACCGCCATGGGGTGGATCTGCTGTGACGCCTTTTGCTGCGACATCCCGCTCAGCCCACCAGGGAGAACATCAAGTCCCCGGAACAGACCAAATCACCGTCCACTGTGGCCTCGGCCTTGACCTTGCCGAAGCGTTTGCGCTTGAGGCTGAGCAGTTCACAGCTGATCACCAGTTGATCTCCAGGAACCACAGGGCGCCGGAAGCGTACCCCGTCAATACCGGCAAAAACGAACAGTCCCTTCGGCAGATCGGGCATCTGGGTAACGATCAGACCACCCACCTGTGCCATCGCCTCGACAATCAGCACCCCTGGCATCAGTGGACGCTCTGGGAAATGCCCCTGGAACTGGGGCTCGTTCATGGTCACGTTCTTAATTGCCGTGGCCGAAACTCCGGGCTCATGGGCGATGACCCGATCCACCAAAGCGAAGGGGTAACGGTGCGGGAGCAAGCCGGCGATCTGTTCGCTGGTGAGCACGACATCTGGGGTGGTGGATTCAGTCACAAAGCGGCTGCGAGATCGGTGTGAAGACCATGGGATCCCTTGTACACAAGAATTTGTGCCTGGGGAAAACCGACGAGGGCCAGGTCGCCGATTAGATCCAAGAGCTTATGGCGCACCGGTTCGTCCTCGAACCGCAGCGGTGGATTCATCCACTGATCACCGTCACAGACCAGGGCATTGTCCAAGGCTCCGCCCTGGATTAAACCGGCAGCACGCAGCTGCTCCACTTGCTCCCGGAAACCAAAGGTGCGTGCCGGAGCGATCTCATCGACGAAGCGTTGGGGCGTGAGCTCCAAGGCGAACTGCTGACGGCCGATGGCCGCCTGCGAAAAATCGATGATGCCCACAACACCAAAGCGATCCGACGGGGTGGCGGTGATCACACTGTTGCCGCGGGTGCGCAGCAGGGGTTTTTCCAACCGCGGTGGAGCCGGCCTCGGTGTCGCTGCAGGAGCCAAACCAGCTGCGGAGATGGCCTCTACCCAGCACAGGGCTGAACCATCCAGCAAAGGAACTTCATGGCCGCTGAGACCGATCTCCACATGGCTGAGCCCACAACCAGCCAGGGCCGCCAGCAGATGTTCGACAGTGGCCACCGTGCTGGAGCCCAGATCCAAGGTTGTGCACAACGGGCTGTCGCGCACCTGATCCGGCCGTAGCTGGATCGGCTGCTCCATCCCTGGCAAATGCATGTGAAACCCCGGCTGATCCGTCGGCCGAAGCTCCACCGTGGACTCAGCTCCGCTATGGAGGCCGACTCCAGAGCGTGATGTCACCGACCCCAATGTCCAGGCAGCAGAGTAGTCCTGAGGCCAGCTGGTCACTAGAACTTCCAGCCCACGCCCAGGTTGAAGCGCCAATCAGATGCGAAATCTTTGCTGGCAACTTCCAAGCGGAGCGGTCCAACTGGCGTTGTAACAATCACGCCGGTGCCCACGGAAACACCGGAGCCGCTCTTATCCAGCAGCAGGCCGGGCTGGCCCGGCACATCTTTTTGGGTGCCGAAATCAGTACCGGCATCCATGAACACCTCACCGGAGAAGATGCTGATCAACGGGAAGCGGTACTCGATCGTGAGTTCGCTAAAGGCCTTGGACACTGCAAGATCGCAGTCGTACCAACCCCGAATGGAGTTGGATCCACCCATGCAGAATGCCTCGTACGGGGGCGCTTCGCCCATTATCGCGCCCCCCTTGAACTGCACACCGATGGCCTGGGGGCAATCGGCCTGCTCACCGGATTTGGGACGGCAACCCTTGTGGATCTTCAGCCAGTCCACGGGGAAGAACTGGGTGTAACTCGCCCGCAACCGGTTGAAGGTGGGGGAGTCATTGTTAATGCCGAGGAACTGCTCGGTACCAGCCGTAAAGAAGTTGCCGCTTGTGGGATTACGAGGGTTGTTGAAGTTGTTGTAAGTGGTGGCAACACGAAGTCCCACAAGGGTGTTGCTGTCGGCGCAGTTGTACGCCACGCAAATCACGGCATCACCGTCGACCACTCCATCCTTACGGTTGTTGGTGGAGACGCCGTAAGGCCGAGTACTTCCTGCAAAGTTGACTGGCCGCACCTCAGCAAAGGACATGCCGGCCAGCACATTCCACTTGTCGTCCTTGTAAGGATCGCCTCCGTTTAACGGGCGGGAGAAGGAGAAACTGCCACCGGTCCTGCGCAGCACCACCGTGTCGCCCTCATAGTCATACCAAGTGCGGTTTGGGTACTCGCTGTCGGCCTTGTTGACGTCGTCCGGAGCCTTATCTCCATCGGTGAATCCATAGCTGCGGCCGGTCTCATAGGCCTTGTTGGAGCCGTTGTCGGCGTAGTCCTTCGCAGTACGGATGTAGCCGTTGTCATCGCTCTGGAACACCTGAGGCACTTGCTGACTCAGGAACAGCGACGTGCGAAAGCTGGTGCGGTGCTTGTCGCCATAGATCCAAGGATCTGTAAAACTGACGTTGGCCAGTCCGCCGTACTGGCCATAAGTGATGTTGGTGCTCAGATTCCAGGCTCGACCGAAAAGATTGCTTTCCTGCAGCTGCATCTGGCCAAACACACCCTGGCTTTGGCTGTAGCCAAGACCGCCGGAGAGCTGTCCAGTGGACTGCTCAATAATGCCAAGAACAATCACAACATCGCCAGGCTGCTCGGGCACTGGCCGCAACGTCACCTTCACATCACTGAATAGCTGGGTTCCGTACAACCGTTTAATGTCCCGCTCCAGCTGGTTGCGGTTAAAAGGATCACCGGGTTGGATCGAAACCTCTCTTGTGACCACCCATTCCTTGGACTTACCTCGGATGGGATTGCCGTTCTCATCGGTGTCATCACCATCTTGGGTGAGGAATTTGACCTCAACACCAGACACATTGCCCTGGCGCAGTTTTAGCGTCACCACACCCTCAGGGCTGACCCGTTCTGGACCGGACACCCGAGCCAGGGAATAGCCCCGATCGGCCACTGAGGACTGCAAGGACTTCATCCTCTGCTGCAGATCATTGAGGTTGAGCGTGCGGCCGTAATCGGAGGCAAACGTCTCCTTAATCACCTCATCCGAGAGGAGATCCCCATCGTCGCCACTGATTTCAACAGCACTCAGCGGAGGGAAGGGTTCCACTTGAACAACCACTTGAACCCCGAGCGGTCCATTCTGAGGAACAATCCGCACATCAGAGAACCAGCCCGTGGCCTGAATGCCATTCAGATCGTTCTGGAGCTCCTCGCGGGTGACACGCATCCCCGGAAGAACCTGCATGGCGTCGTAAGTGGAAATCTGAAGACGTTGTTCTTCCGGGTGGCCCTCGATGCCCTCAATCAACACCTCGGAGATCAGCACCCGAGGCTGTTTCTCAACGGTGTCTTGTACCACGAACTTTTCCGCCTCAACGGATTGGTTCGCAGGAGTGGCCTCCTGAGCCATCCCTGGCGGAACCGCAAGGGGGATCCCGAGCATCAGACCCAGAACCGTTTGACGAACGGCAACCGAAGAGCGGCGGGACGAACGGCGGGTCATCTAGACGCAGGCTGGGCCGAAGCCACAAAAACGTGCGCTGACCTTACAGGCAGTTGCTGGGATTGGGGCAGCTGCCTTGGACCCGTTTGAGGACCTCCCCGTAGGCCTCCATCACACCACCGAGATCCTTGCGGAAGCGGTCCTTGTCCAAAATCCGGTCCTCAACGTTGCTATTGCGGCGATCCCAGAACCTGCAGGTATCAGGGCTGATCTCATCGGCGAGCAGGAGTGTTCCATCCGATGCAAGCCCCAACTCCAGCTTGAAATCCACCAGTTGCAGATCAAGTCCCTCGAAGAACGGCAGCAGCACCGCATTCACCCGGCGGGCCAGTTGTTCAATCGCTGAAAGTCGCGCCTGGTCCGCAACCCCCAGCAGCTGCACGCGCGCCTCAGTCAGCAGCGGATCGCCAAGAGAATCGTCCTTGTAATAAAGATCCAACAGGGCGGGTTCGATGGCTGTGCCCTCCGCGATCGGCGTCTGACGGCACAGCGATCCGGTGGCGGTGTTCCTGAGAACCACCTCCAGGGGAATGATCTCCACCCGACGCACCAGCATCCAGGTCTCCCCGGCAAGACCGCAGTAATGGGTCGGCACCCCCTCACGCTCAAGCAGCTCGAACAACCGCGCTGAGATTTGGCAGTTCAGCCGACCTTTGTCGTCTAGCTGAGCTTTCTTCTGGGCATTGAAGGCGGTGGCGTCGTTCTTGAACTCCACCAGCACCCGGTCTAGATCCGTGGAGGCGAAAACCCGCTTGGCCTTGCCTTCGTAGAGCAGCTCTCCGTGATCGGGCGTCATGGCGACGGTGCAACGGCTGACGGTCTTACATCAGCATGGCCTCCGGGATCCCGAGGTGAACGCAGCAGCGGATCGGGCTCGGCCTCTGGATGCAGTTGCTGAATCGCATAGCGGTCATTCAGAACGGTGGCGAGCCGCAGCATCCGCTGCCGCGGCCGCTCGCCATCGCCCCCAGCCTCCAACTGCAGTTGGAGCTGTTGATGGAGCAGGTCCATGGCCAGTCCCCAGGCCGCCGCTGCCGCCGCTTGATCCAAAGCGGTTTCCAGCAGTTGATCCGCCTGCTCGAACTGATCCGTATCGAGCCATTGCGCCGCGCGCGCCAGTCGTTTCGCCCCCTGCAGGCCCTTCAGGTCCCCCAGCAGCTGCACCTCCACAGCCACAGCGTTGCGGCCCAAAGCCGCTTCATGAAAAGCCAACTGATCCAGCCCATTTTCCTGATCCGGCAACGACTGATCAGGGAATAGAGCCGCGTCCAGGGCTGTCAGGTTGCCATCCACCAAACGGCGCAGCGCCAAAGCCGCCTGGTGATGATCCTGAGCAGCGGCGGCAGCCCGCCAGCGCAACAACAACCACTTTCTCCGTTCATCGCCAGGCCGGGGGCTGTAGCGGTTGAGCACCACCGCCGCAGCTTCGGGGGCACCGCAGCTCATCAGGGCTTCGGCGTTCTCCAGCACGAGCTCCAACGAATCGATGACAGGATGGAGCGCCAAAAGCCGATCACGCAAGGCCTGGCGACGGCCATCGGAGTTGGCGATGCGGGGGGCGAGACAGGCCTGCTCCTCTGCGGCCACATCCATGGAGGCCAGCGCGGTCTGAAAAGGTTCCTCGCGCATCACCTGGGGATCAGGGGCTGACGTGACAACAGCCAGAAGGGTGAGGGCGAAGGGGAAAAGGGGGTTCCCCATGGCGGGCTGCGTTCTACAAAGGAAAACCTACGAGGCCCAAACCGTTCCTCCCGCAACCATGGCCATTTCGTCCACCCGTCCCAACACGCTGCCCATGCTCCAACGTGCCCTCGTCGTCGGCGGCGGCGGCAGGGAACAGGCCCTGGCCTGGGCCCTGGGCCGTTGTCCAGACCTAGACACGGTTTGGATCACCCCTGGCAACGGTGGCGCTGAAGGCAGCACCCTGGCGGTGGGCGAAACCGATAGCGCTGGGTTGATTGCGCTTTGCCAGCAGAACGCCGTCGACCTGGTGGTTGTGGGTCCGGAAGCTCCTCTCGCAGATGGCGTCGCCGATGCCCTGCGTGATGCGGGCTTCGCCGTGTTCGGCCCTGGAGCGGAGGGTGCCCAGTTAGAGGCGAGCAAAGCCTGGGCCAAGCAGCTGATGCAAGAGGCGGGGGTCCCCACTGCTGGCCACTGGGCGGTGACCAGTGAAGCCGAAGCGCTGGCGGTGTTGCAGGAGGTCCAACGTCCTCTGGTGGTCAAAGCCGATGGATTGGCCGCCGGCAAGGGCGTCACGGTGGCGAACAACGTGGAGGAATCGGAAACCGCCATCCGCGAAGCCTTTGAAGGGCGTTTCGGTGCTGCGGGCTCCCAGCTGGTGCTAGAGGAGCGGATGGAGGGCCCTGAAGTGTCGGTTTTCGCCCTCTGCGATGGGGAGCGGATGGTGCTGTTGCCACCGGCGCAGGACCACAAACGGCTAAACGACGGCGATCGCGGTCCCAACACTGGAGGTATGGGCGCCTATGCCCCCGCCCCACTTCTGGATGCCGAGGGGCTGGAGGAGGTACGCCGCATCGTGCTCGAGCCCACCCTCAAGGCCCTGCGCCAACGCGGTATTGATTACCGTGGGGTGATATATGCCGGCCTGATGATCACGGCCAATGGCCCTCAGGTGATCGAGTTCAACTGTCGTTTCGGGGATCCCGAATGCCAGACGTTGATGCCTCTACTTGGCCCTGAGATTGGAGCCGTGCTGCAGGCCTGTGCTCTGGGCCGCCTCGATCTGGCCCCGCAACTGAGCATTGCCGAATGCTGCAGTGCCTGCGTTGTGGCGGCTGCAGAAGGCTACCCGGAGGCTCCCCGCAAGGGCGATGCGATTCGCATCGCCCTTGCCCCCAGCCCAAACCATCAGCTGTTTCATGCCGGCACCCGCCGCGACAGCTCCGGCGACCTGCTCACCGCAGGGGGCCGGGTGCTGGCCGTCGTCGCCCAGGGCGATGACTTCGATGCAGCCTTTGCCGGGGCCTACAACGGCCTTAATCAGCTGGATTACGCCGGAATCACCTACCGTCGAGATATAGGCCATCAGGTGCGCTCGGGAGGATGAGCAGCAGCAGCGGAGCAGCGATCGCTGATTGGGCACTTCCCCCCAATGGCAAACCGCCAGGGGAAGACCAGAACCTCTGGGACCGCATCACCGCCTGGTGGGCGGAATTCACTCTTCAGACCAAGCTGCTGGCGATTGCCACGCTTGTGGTGAGCTTGATGATGACGGGTATCACCTTCTTCGCACTGAACGGGATTCAGCGCGATGCCGTGATGAACGACACCCGCTACGCCAGGGATCTGGGCTTGCTACTAGCCGGCAACGTCACCGAGCTTGTGGCGCAGGGCCAGGACCGTGAGCTGGCCAACGTCGCCGAAAAGTTCTGGCGCTCCAGCCGCAGCGTCCGCTACATCTTTTTCGCCGATCCCGAAGGCGTTGTTTACCTAGGAATACCCATCAGCGCAACCCCCAGCAGTGGCGATGGCGAGCTCCGTCTCAACCGACGGTTGGAACTGCCCGATGAGCTGCGTCGACGCCCCCAGAACCCCCTGGTGCGACAACATCTCACGCCCCAGGGTGCCGTCACCGATGTGTTCGTCCCCCTGATCCGGGGGGGGCATTACTACGGCGTTCTCGGCCTCGGGGTGAACCCGAACGAAACCGCCCTGGCCAGTGCCGCCCTCACCCGGGAGGTGACCGTGGCGGTGTTCATCTCAATATGGGTGTTGGTGATCCTGGGAGCGGTGTTCAATGCCCTCACCATCACCCGACCGGTGAAGGAACTGCTGCGGGGGGTGCGCTCCGTCGCCTCCGGCAACTTCGGTGCCCGGGTTGACCTGCCGGTGGGAGGAGAACTGGGGGAATTGCTCACCGGCTTCAACGCCATGGCCTCCCAGCTCGAGGCCTATGACGAAGCCAACATCGAAGAGCTCACGGCCGCGCAAGTGAAGCAGCAATCGTTGATCGCCACTATGGCCGATGGCGCCATGCTGCTCGATGCCGACGGCCGCATCGTGCTGGCCAATCCAACGGCGCGGCGCCTGTTCCGCTGGGAAGGGCGCAGCCTGGAAAGCAAGGAGCTAGTTGGGGAACTGCCCGAACTGTTGGCGATCGAGCTGCACAGCCCACTCGATGCCCTGCTCGGTGGCGGCTCAGATAGTGAAGACCTTCGCTGCAGCGTGGGGGAACCAGCCCGCACCCTGCGCATTGTTCTGCAGGCTGTGCGTGATGCCAGTGGTGAAACCCTCAAAGGCATCGCCGTCACCATCCAGGACCTCACTCGCGAGGTGGAGCTGAATGCAGCCCAGAGCCGTTTCATCAGCAATGTCTCCCATGAACTGCGCACACCGCTGTTCAACATCAAGAGCTATGTAGAAACCCTGCACGACCTCGGCGACCAGCTCAGCCCCGATGAGCAGAAAGAGTTTCTTGGGGTTGCCAACGATGAAACCGATCGGCTCACCCGGCTGGTGAACGATGTGCTGGATCTTTCCAGGCTGGAGTCGGGTCGAACCCTGCAGTTCGAACCGATCAGCATGCGACCAGCGATGGAGCAGACCCTGCGCACTTACCGGCTGAATGCGGAGGATCGCCAGGTGGAACTGGTTCTCGATGCTCCCGAGGATCTGCCTGAAGTGTTGGGCAACTGGGACCTTCTGCTCCAGGTGCTCGACAACCTGATTGGCAATGCCCTCAAGTTCAGCCGACCCGGTGGCCCCCTGGCGCTGCGGGCCTATCCCTGGCCCGACACCTGTTCAGTAGAGGGGACAGCGATCACTGGAAATGACGGACCCACCTGCGCCCTGACCTCACCGCTGCCCAAGCTGAGGGTGGAGATCGCAGACACGGGCTGCGGCATCAGTAGCTCCGATCAGGAACGAATCTTCGATCGTTTCTTCCGAGTGGAAAATGCCGTTCACACGGAAGTGGGCACCGGACTGGGTCTCTCGATCGTGAGGGGCATCCTCGAGAAGCACGGTGCTCTAGTGCAAATGGTGAGCGAGCCTGAGATCGGCACCACCTTCTGGTTTGAGCTTCCGCTAGCAGAAGCCGACAAGGATGAGCTGCAACTGCAGGCGGAACGACGAAGCCGCAATGCCATCGCCGAGACCGTCGAGCTCTAGGTCAGTCCTCGGTCGACACACCACGGGCAATTCGCGACAACTCGCTGCGCTCATCGGTGGTCACCCGATGGGGCACACCGGAAATGATCCGCTCAAAGTTGGAGAAGGAATCCTTGATCTGCGGACCATTGCCCGTGATCACAAATTCGCGGATGCCCTTGTCATGCCATGAGCCACGCATTTTGAACACGTTCAAGGCCCGGGCCATCTCCCCGCGGATCTCCACGTACTGCAGCAGCAGGATCGTGTCGGTGATGGTGGAGATATGAGAGTCGGTGATCGAGTGGCTGCCCATGAACTCCTCGGAGGTGTTCGTGAAGAAACCAGCGATCTCCTCCTGCTTGGCGTAACCGGTCACCCCGATCACGAACTGACGGAAGGCGTTGTGGCTCACACCACGAGCCAGGGCAGAGAGGGAGTCGATCGCCATCCGCGATGGCTTGAATTGGCTGATCTCCGTCTTGATGATCTGCAGGTGATCTTCAAGGCCCGTTGATTCGGGGTAAGCGCAGATGATCTTGAGCAGACCGTCCTGCTCCATCTGCTCGAAGTCGATGCCCCAGCTGGTGCCGTTGCGCAGCAGCTGGGCGCGCGATTCCTCATAGGCAAACAGGATCGCTCGTTCCTTGTTGCGGCAGGCGTCTTCGATGAATTTGGAGACGAGCATCGTCTTGCCCGTTCCTGTGGCTCCGGTGGCGAGGATGATCGAATCCTTGAAGAAACCACCGCCACACATGTCGTCCAGACGGGGCACACCAGAGCTGACCCGCACGTTGGACGACCGCTGGGTGAGGCGCATGGCCCCCAGCGGGAAGATGCTGATGCCGTGTGTCCCCATGGTGAAAGGGAACTCGCCCTTCATGTGGGTGGTGCCCCGCAGCTTGAGAATTTCAACAGTGCGTCGACGCCGCTCTCCCTCGAGCACGTTGCGAAGGATCACCACGTTGTCGGAAACAAATTCTTCAACGCCGTAACGGGCAATCGGGCCGTACTCGTCGATGCGCTCGGTGGTCATCACTGTGGTGACGCCAATTTCCTTAAGCCGGGCGATCAAGCGAAAAATTTCACGACGCACCACAAAGACTGCGTCGTATTGCTGGAACACCGCAGTAATCGAATCAATGGCGACGCGCTTGGCCTTGTACTTGCGGATGGCATAATTTATTCGTTCGATCAGACCCGATAAATCAAAGCTGCCAGCCACGTCCTGGCCGTCGGGGTCTGGCGAGGCATCAAGAATGAATAGCTTGTCCTGCTCGACCATCTCCTGCAGGTTCCAACCGAAACTGGCGGCATTGCGCAGGATGTCTAGGGGCGATTCCTCGAAGGTGACGAAGATCCCTGGTTCGTCGAAATCTTTGATGCCGTTGTGAAGGAAGTGGAGAGAGAACACTGTCTTTCCGGTGCCGGACGTGCCGCTGATCAGCGTGCTGCGACCGATCGGTAGGCCGCCCTGGCACACATCATCAAAGCCCTCGATCCCCGTCGGGAGCTTTTGAACCTGCATCTGAGGCTGACCGCTGGTCGGAGGGAACTGCATGACAACCACCTATGACTTGACCGTAGTGAGCGGGAGTTGAACCGTGCTGGAGCGCACCATGTCGCTTAAGGATCCGAAGTGATAGTCGTGTCGGTCTCCTCATCGACAGCGTCGATCAAACTCGAGTTGAGAGCCGTGTCGGAAAGCTCGTCGTAGAGAAGATCGAGACCGATCAAAACCCGTTCCCGATCCGAGAGATCACCAATGATGCGGCGCACCGGCGGGGGAAGAATCTTGGACAACGTTGGCGTTGCCAGAATTTTGTCCTCCTCCGCCAGTTGCGGATTTTTCAACACATCAATCACTTTCAAGGCATAGACGCCCCGGAATTCGGTTTCAAGGATGTTGCGCAAGGTTTTCAGCGCCCGCATCGAGTTGGGCGTGTTGCCCGCCACGTAGAGCTTGAGTATGTAGGTCTTGCGTGGGCTCATGACGACTCCTCCGAGGCATCGAGCTGATCCATCGAGCGACGTACACGGCTGGAGGCCGTGCCCGATAGAGGAAGGTCCGGCGGAATGGAACGCCGGTACATCTCACACAGATGGGCCATCACGTCGAGAAGCGCAAGGCGGTAATCCTGAAGAAAGTCATGTTTGTGACCCTCCAAACTCAGTTGTTTCCAGAATTCATCGATCAGATCCACGTGGATCTCAACGGTGCGGGTAATCGGCAGATCACTGAAAAAAGCGGTGTTCACAAAGCTTTCCAAGGCCTGATTGGCCGCGGCCGGATCGCTGAAATAACTCGCCAGCAGGTTCCGATAGGTGCGTTGGAGTGACAGCAGCAGATCCCGTCGTTCCTCGGGGGGCAAGCTGCCCAGGAAGCGGGATGGATCTCGCTTATAGAAGACCCCGAGGTAACCAAGTCGCTCCTGCAGGCGATCGGAGAGGTTGCTGACGGCACGGGGGGAAGAGCTGCTGTCGTCCTGCCGTCCATCGACCCGACTCTGGCGCAGAAAACGCGAAATGGCAGCGTCAACGTTGTATCCCAGCTGGGCCAGCTGGTCCTCGGGCAGATGCAACTCCTCGGGGTGGTAATCCACCTGCCCCTTCAGATCCCCAACGATTACGGCGGGGAAGAGCAGACCCGCCGCCAGTAATTGTTCCTTGGCCTCAGCATCGAGCAGGCTCTGCTCGAGCACCACAGCGTCAAAATCATCCTTCCTGGGGCCGAGAACAGCCGCCAGGGTCTCTTCAGGATCAACAGTCAGAACAACAGACTCATAACGATTGGCCGGCAGCCATGGGCGGCAGGCCTCCACCAAAGCTGGGCTAGCAAGCATGAGAGCAACAGTGAGGGCCGGCCTGGCCATCCGTACATCCGCAACGTCGAAGCATCTGAATCTTGACGATGGGGCGCGTCAGAGACGAAGATCTTTGTTTGTCTTTCGATTGCGGGTCAGGCCTGAATCGGTTCGCCGAGCCTGAACGCGTCTTTTCACCTTATGGCCGACACCAAACCAGCCGAGGAACAGAGCGGGACCTACGCCATCGTTGAGGCGTCGGGCACCCAGATCTGGCTGCAGCCCAACCGCTACTACGACATCGATCGGCTTCAGGCCGAGGTGGACGACACCATCAAGCTTGAAAACGTGCTCCTGGTAAAGGACGGCAAGGGCACCACCCTCGGCCAGCCTTACGTCAAAGATGCCACCGTGTCACTCAAGGTGATGGCCCATCGCCGCGGTCCCAAGGTGATCGTTTACAAGATGCGCGCAAAAAAGAAAACCCGCCGCAAGAATGGTCACCGGCAGGAACTCACCCGGGTGATGGTTGAGTCCATCTCCGTGGGCGGCAAGGCCATCAGCTGACCTCCCCCCTCGCTCCATCAACCGCCCCACCAGCATCTCTTCTCATGGCACATAAAAAAGGCACAGGCTCAACCCGTAACGGCCGCGACTCGAACGCCAAACGCCTGGGCGTGAAGGCCTACGGCGGCGAAACCGTCACCGCCGGATCCATCCTTATCCGCCAGCGCGGCACCTCCGTTCTGCCCGGCGTCAATGTCGGCAAAGGCAAGGACGACACCCTGTTTGCTCTGACCGATGGGATCGTGAAGTTTGAATCGATCCGCCGCGGCCTACGCAACCGCAAGCGCATCAACATCACTGCAGCGGTCTGAGTTTTTCAAACCAGCATCAATCCAAAGCCTCAATGCCTGTTGGCATTGAGGCTTTTTTAATGCCCCCTTTTGTCGCCCCGCCTCAGGAACACCGGTACAGACGGGCGGTGATCAACAGAGGGTGAAACACCTCCAGGAACTGGACCTGCAGGGTGCGGAAGAACTCATCCACCAAGGCCGGATCATCGAAATGGAAGGGATACTCCCCCTGATGCCCTTTGAAGAAGTACCAGTTCAGGAGGGCGATGGACCCGGGCGCCATGCGCTGGTGAAACTCCAATAACTGCGCCGAGGGATCCGGCAGGTGTTCAAGTACATCGAGGCAGACCACCGAATCGAAACGCACATCGCCCAGGCTGCTCAGATCACGATGCACCGAAAGCTTGTCCGCCAGACCCAGGCTTTCTGCCCGTTGCCGCACAAAGGCCTGGTTGTGGGGATTGAGATCAACAAACCAAACGTGATCGACCTCCGGTAGCGCCGCAGCCGAGATGGCATGGGTGCCGATGCCACCGCCGAAATCCAGCACCTGGCCCTGCACCGCCATGCCCTGAAGCCGCAGCGTGTCCGCGATGTAGTCCGCACTGGAGAGATGCCAGGCCGCCAGCTCAAGCAGGTGCCCAGTGCCCACCGTGTCCTCATAGAAGGCGGTGGCGTCCTCCGGCCGGAACGCACCCGGGTGCAAGTCCGCCAAGTCGTCGGTGCTGCTGGGCAGACGCTGCTCGAGCTGCTCCAGCGTCAGGTCGAGATAATGGCTGAGGTGTTGCTTGATGCCCAAACCGTCCGCCAGGAAAGCGGAGACGTCCACATCCGTGCTGCTGCGGAGCTGGGGCATGGATGGGCTTCAGGGCGCGGCCAACCTACGCAGCCGCCGGAATGCAACAGTCAGGGCATCCCGCTCCAGCTCCGGTGAAGGGCCCCTTCGGCTTCGTGGTGATCGACAAACCCGCAGGCCTCACCTCCCATGCCTGCGTTAGCCGCCTGCGCCGAAGCTACGGGCTCAAGCGCGTGGGCCATGGCGGCACCCTCGACCCTGCCGTCACTGGGGTTCTCCCAATCGCCCTGGGGCCGGCCACCCGTTTGCTTCCCTACCTCCCCGGGGAGAAGACCTACACCGGTGTGATCCAACTGGGCAGACGCACCAGCAGTGACGACCTGGATGGAGAGCTGCTGGAGCAGCAGGACTGGCCTTCCCTCAATGAGGCCGAGCTCAACAGCAGCCTGGACGCGTTTCGTGGCGCGATTGAGCAGCGTCCGCCGCAGGTCTCCGCCGTCCATGTGGATGGCGAACGGGCCCATGCCAGGGCCCGGCGCGGTGAAGCCATGGACCTTCCGCCGCGGGCCGTCACCGTGCACCGGCTGGAGTTGCTGCAGTGGGATGCGGCCCAGGGGCAGCTGAGCCTCGAGGTGCACTGCTCCGCTGGCACCTACATCCGCTCGATTGCCAGGGATCTGGGGGCCAGCATCGGCTGTGGAGGCTGTCTGGCCTCGCTGCGCCGCACCCAGGCCCTGGGGTTCCATGCACACCAGGCCCATCCGCTGCCGGAACGAGATGCTGCTCCGCCCGATCCCCTGTCCCCGCTTCTGGCCCTGGGGGCCCTGCCCCGGCGTGATCTCAGCGAAGCCGAACAGAACGACTGGCGCTGCGGCCGTCGCATCGCGATGGATCCCGGTGCTGGAGAGGCGGTAGTGGTGTGCAACGCGGATGGGAGCATGGCCGGCATCGGCCACCGCGAGAGCGAAGGTCTTTTGCGTCCCAAGGTGGTGTTCGATGCAGCAGGCTGAAACCACCTTTTTGGTTAGTACTCTCCGAGCGCATCCCGCCCTGCCCTGACGAGATGGCTGGCCACAGCAAATGGTCCCAGATCAAACGCACCAAGGCCGTCGTCGACGCCAAACGAGGTGCGGTGTTCACCCGGCTGGGGCGAGAAATCATGGTGGCGGCCCGTACCGGAGCCGATCCCGCCGGGAATTTTCAGTTGCGGACGGCCATCAGCAAAGCCCGCGCCGCAGGGGTTCCCGCTTCCAACATCGATCGCGCCATCGCCAAAGGTTCAGGTAAGGCGGGTGATGGAGCTCAACTGGAGGAGGTGCGCTACGAGGGCTATGGCCCCGGCGGAATGGCGGTGCTGGTGGAGGCGCTCACTGACAACCGCAACCGCACCGCTGCAGATCTACGACTGGCCTTCAGCAAGAACGGGGGAAACCTTGGGGAAAACGGCTGCGTGGCCTATCTGTTTGAGCACCGCAGCGAAGTGATCCTCAACGCCGGCCGCGAGGACGAGGAACGGCTGCTGGAAAGCCTCCTGGAGATGGACGCCGATGGCTATGAGCTCTTGGACAGTACCGTGATGGTGCATGGTCCGTACGAGGCCTTGGAGAGCCTTCAGGACGGCTTGCAATGTGCTGACTGGAATGTGCGGGAGTGGGGCCATCACTGGTCCGCCCAGACCAGCGTTTCGGTAAGTGATACCGACACCGCCCGCAGCTGCCTCAAGCTGCTTGATGCACTCGATGGGCTCGACGATGTGCGCAGCGTCAGCGCCAACCTTGACCTAGCCGAAGGGATAGAGCTCGACTGAGCCTCCTTAAAGTTCATCGTCAGCAAATCCGCACCAAAGCTTGTGCCCGTGAGCCCAGGGCGATGCCAGCGCTAGGCAGAAGGCATCCCTTCTGGAGGATCGCCATGTCCATGAAACAGCTGGAGACGTTCATGTCGCGGGTGCAGAGCAACGACTCACTACGCGATGAGGTGCAGCGATGCGGCAAGGACAACTCCTGCGTGGTCAAGGTCGGCGCCAAACACGGCCACAAGTTCTCCCCATCACACCTGAGCCGCTGGCAAAAGGAACACTGAAGACCCGCCACAACCGGCGGCGGGATTCCTCAGGGGGTCCCAGCCGCCGCCTCCCCCGTTCCATCGGGTTGCTGTCGAATCAGCCGCGCCAGCATCTCCAACTTGGCGTTCTCCGATTCCGAGGCTCGGGTTGCCATCCAGGCACTGGCTGCCTTCTGCTGGGCCAACTGCTGCACCAAAGCCAGGGCCATCTCGCGCAGCTGCTCTAAGTCCTGACAGTCCTGAATCAAGCGCGTCCAGCGTTCCGCCTCAAAACTCTGCTCAAGGCGCCGTTCCACGGGGTCGATGCTCATCGCCACTGCTCTCGGCTGCTCAAGCTAAAGCCGCTGCATCGCACCAGAGCCAGACATTTGGATGGGTTAGCAGCCAGCTGGCGGGCAGCGCAGGATCCGGCTCGCTTAAAGCCAGCAGCCGCTTGAGGATGCCGGCCTTGGCAGCGCCGGTCACCACAAGATGAATCTCAGCGGCCTCGAGGATCTCCCACAGGCCAAGGGTAATAGCCCGCTGGGGAACAGCCTCAACGCAACCATCGAAGAGAACCGCGTTCTGCTGCCGGGTGGCAGAGGTCAGCTGCACCTCATGACAGTGCTGATCGGGAGGGCAAGGCGGCTCGTTGAAACCAACATGTCCATTGCTGCCGAGCCCCAGAAGCTGCAGGCCGATGCCCCCGCAACCGCTGAGCTGCTCGCCGTAACGCCGCGCAGCAGCCGCTCCGTCAGCGGCAGTGCTGTCGGGAAGATGCACCGCTGAGGCGGGCAAGCCCAACGGTGCAGCGAGGTGGTGGGTCATGTAGGCCCGGTAGCCCCGCGGATCTTCCGCCGAGAGTCCGAGGTATTCGTCCAGGTTGAAACTGCACCATCGGCCGCGCAGGGCCTCAAGCTCATCGGCAGACCACGACAGCAGCCGTTCGACCAGGGTGCGATACAGCGGCTCCATCGTGCGTCCGGTAGCCAGACCCAACGGCTTCAGGGAATCCGGCCCCTGCCAATTGCGCAGATGTCGCTCCAGATGGGCCGCCAGCACAGCGCAGAGATCCGTGTCACTGGAATGGCTTTGCAGACGACAGGGAAACCGTGCCAAAGGGCGAAATCGGCATGTCTCTCCAGAGTGGCTTCGTTGGGGGCTTCAGCGCCAGCGATGGGTCGTGGTGCGGCCGGTAGGGAATGACCTCAGCCCCGCGGTAGTAGTGATGAAGAATCGAGCGGAAGTCAGCACCCTGCTCCGCCAGACCGTGGGCTCCCCACTGACTCATGCCAACGCCATGGCCATAGCCCTGGCCCTTCACCAACAGCTGAAGGCCGCCAGCGGACCAACGACGCACCGAAGTCTTACTGACCAGCAACGGCGGAGGGGCCGCCAACAGAGGCGGTCGTCCTCCCCGCTGGCGGGCCACCGATGCCGTGATCCGATCGATGCGAGAGCCACCACTGGCAGTCGCGTTCACCCGCCGCACCGGAAACTCCAGAGAGGGGCGCTGCCTCCCCGTCACCATCTCAAAGTCCACCAGAGTGCTTTTGAGACCCAACCGCTTGCGCAGCTCGCTGCCGCTGAGCACCAGCGATCCGCCCGGCCCGCGGACACGGGCCTGGCGGACGCGGCCGCTGCTGGAACGACTCAGCACCTCAACAGCCTGGAGCCCCCCGGTTTCGGGCAGCCGCTGACGTAGCCCAGCCGGATCAAACCATTGTTCCCAGCGGTGCACCGGGCTGTGCTGGTCGTGGTCGGGGACGCTGACCAGATAGGGAAACTGACGGCGCCAGACCATCCCGCTCGCCTCGGTCACCCCGCCAGAACTGCTGTGAAAGACAGCATCGATCAGGCGACCACCGTGCACGAGCACCAGCGAACGGGTGCTGGCCACCGCCTTCCGGGTGCTCGGGGTTTCCGACTCCACGCCCCGGTACACCTGACTCGCCACCGTGGCCTTCACATCCCAGGCACCACCCCGGCCGCGTTGTTTCAGGGCATATGTGCGGGCCGCCACCGCCTGGGCCTGCAGGGCGGCCAGGGGCCAGCGGTGGGGCATTTCGCTACCGACAACACTGTCTAGATAGGTCTCGACGCCCAGGCTGTTGACCACGCGCAAATTCCCGCCTCGGCCGCTGATGCGCAGCACACCGCGGTAGCGACGGGACCCCAGCCAGATGCCCCGTGAGTCGTCGTTTTGCACCGTCACCAAAGTGCTGGGGGCCAGCAGCATCGATTGGCCATCCACAGTGGCTCTCAAGCGGGTTCCTTGGAGGCTGAGCTGCAGCCGCTGCGGCTGTCGCTCGCCGCCGGGGAGTCCCTGCACCCGCAGCGGCTGTGCTCCATCGGAGAGCAGGCTGACCTGGTTGTTCTCCAGCAGCAACACTCGCATCTGCGGCTCGCGGCCGCGGGCCAGCGCCATCGGCGATGGAGCGATAACAGCGACGAGCAAAAGCCCGACGGCAGTGGAGGCGCGTCGCACGCTGGAGATCAAAGGGCGACTCAGTGTGCCGCCTGTTCCTGGGTTCAGCCAGATGGCAGCATGAGCCCTGAGGAGCACCGGCCTTGCAGGTCACTTTTCTCGGTACGAGTTCTGGGGTACCCACCAGGGCCCGCAACGTTTCAGCCGTGGCTCTGCGTTTGCCGCAGCGCTCGGAGATGTGGCTGTTCGACTGCGGCGAGGGCACCCAACATCAGTTTTTGCGCAGTGATCTGCGGCTGTCGCAGCTGCGCCGGGTGTTCATCACCCACATGCATGGCGACCATGTGTTCGGCCTGCCTGGGCTCCTGGCCAGCCTCGGACTCGCCGGCAGCTGCCCCGCAGGGGTCGATCTCTACGGGCCAGACCCGCTGGAGAGTTACCTCAACGGTGTGCTGCGCACAAGCTCCACCCGCATCGGATATCCCCTCGCCGTCCACCGGGTCAGGGATGCAGCCGAGCAGGGCACTCTGCTATTCGAGGACGACGACTTCACGGTGCGCTGCACCCCGCTCACCCACCGTGTGCCGGCCTACGCCTATCGCATCGAACAGAAGCCTCTGGCCGGTCGCTTCGACATTGAGAAAGCACGGGAACTGAACATCCCGCCCGGGCCCGTCTATGCACAGTTGAAGCGGGGTGAAACGGTGACCCTGGAGGACGGTCGCAGCATCGACGGCACCAGCCTCTGCGGTGAGGAACGGCCCGGTGTGAGCGTCGTCTATTGCACCGACACCGTGTTCTGCGAGGCGGCCGTGGAGCTTGCCCGCGGGGCGGACCTGCTGATCCATGAATCCACCTTTGCCCATGGGGAGGCGGGGATGGCGTTCCAGAAACAGCACTCCACCAGCACAATGGCTGCCCAGACGGCCGCCGAAGCCGGTGTGGGGCAACTGGTGCTGACCCACCTCAGCCCGCGCTACGTGCCGGGCAACCCGGTAACGCCCCAAGACCTGTTGGACGAGGCCAAGGCGATCTTCCCGAACACGCTGCTGGCCAAGGACTTCCTCAGCATTGACGTCAAACCACGCTGCAACAGTTCGTGATCCGGCCACAGAGGGTCACTTCCCCGTGATACAAGAGCTTGGTGCGGTGAATGCGTCACACCCCCTTACCTTCATGGCCTCTGTGTTCTCTTCCTTGCGACGGTCCCTGAAGGGCCTTCTGGTCCTTATCCCGGTGCTGATCGGTTTGGCCGTTATCTCTCCGGCTCAGGCGGCCCAGTGGGACGCTGAGACCCTGACGGTTCCGGCAGATCCTTCTGGCACAGAGGTGACCTTCAGCGATCGCGAAATCGATGCTGGCCGCAAGGTGTTCAACACCAGCTGCGGCACCTGCCACGCCGGTGGCATCACCAAGACCAACCACAACGTGGGGTTGGATCCTGAGACCCTGGCCCTGGCCACCCCAGCCCGCGACAACGTTGAGGCCTTGGTCGATTACATGAAAGACCCCACCTCCTACGACGGTGAGTACAGCATTGCTGACCTGCACCCGAGCATGCGCGACGCTGAGCTCTACCCCGCCATGCGCGACCTCGATGATGAGGATCTTCGCCTGATGGCCGGCTACATCCTGGTGTCGCCCAAAGTCCAGGGCAGTGCTTGGGGTGGCGGCAAGATCTACTTCTGATCAGCTCCTGCCGATCAATCCCTACTAACCAAAATTGTTTGTCCCTGGCGGCCTTAGGTCGTCGGGGCTTTTTGTTGGGGACTCACCTGCTCAGGGGCCATGGAGTTGGGATGGCGGCTATACCACCACTCCTGCAGATCCCGGCTGAAACGAACGGAGAACAGGGTCAGCACCGTGGGCGTGGGTCGTCCGCCCGGTTGCAGCAGTTCCACCGCGTAGGAGGGGCAGCGCCGGGCCGCCAGATCAGGGACAAACCGCCGTCCGATCCGTCGCCAGCTTGGCTCTTTGCTGCGCCAGGCCAGGCGACAGCAGGGCCAGGGCAGTTCTTCGCGATCAAACAACCGGCAACAGGGACCGATGACACGAAAGCTGTACTGACCGCCGGGGCTGGTGTGAATGCTGCCGGGCTCCAGAAGATCGTCGACTTCGGGGCGGCTCACGGCAGGAGAGAACAAGGGACACGCATGGAAGACGACCAAGCCAAAAAAAACCACCCCCGAAGGGGTGGCTGAGGACACGTCCAGTTGAAGGACAGAGGCTCAATAGAGCTCTTCTTCGGCGTGGGTCTTGATGGTGCAGTCGCTGGTGGGGTAGGCGACGCAGGTCAGCACGAAACCAGCTTCAATCTGGTCGTCGTCCAGGAAGCTCTGATCGGACTGATCGACGGTGCCAGCGGTGATCTTGCCGGCGCAGGTGGAGCAAGCGCCAGCACGGCAGGAGTAGGGGAGGTCGATGCCCTGCTCTTCAGCAGCGTCGAGGATGTACTGGTCGTCGGGAACTTCGATGGTCTTGTTCAGACCTTCGCTCTCGGAGACCAGGGTGACCTTGTAGGAAGCCATGATTGATGAATGCGTACAGGGTTCCGGAAAACCCGGTCCTGCAGAACGTCACATTTTTACTGCAAATAGGTGCTCAACCTGACGATTCATGGGCCACAGGGGAGGAGGACCAATCGGAGACCCCACTCTGATAAGCCTGGCTTATGGAGCTAGGCCTGTCGGCGGCGGATCTCCAGCAGCCCCCAGCGGCCCTGTTCCGCTTCGGAGGTGACCATCCAGCCCAATCCCCCCAAGACCTCCTTCAGGCGCGGAGCCTGATCCACCAGGAGCCCGCTGAGTAGAGCGCGCCCATCGGGCTGAAGCAGCTCCTCGAAGCCAGGTGAGAGGGCTTCAATCACCGGAGCAAGGATGTTGCAGAGGAGCAGATCAGCGCGGCGAGGGGCGAGCAGCTCACTCAGTGTCTCCACAGAGCCAAGAGCCACCTGCAGCTCAGCCTCCGATCGGTCGTTGAGGCCGCGGTTGTCGGTCGTGGCACGCACCGCCAGGGAATCAGTATCAGCGGCCACCACCACCTCCGCCCCCAATCCCAGCGCAGCAAGGCCCAGCACCCCACTGCCGCACCCCAGATCGGCCACGAGCGACGCCACAGGAGGTGACTGCTCCAAAGCTTCCAGGCAGAGCCGGGTGGTGGGGTGACTTCCGGTGCCAAATGCACTGCCCGGGTCCATCTTGATCACCAGCCGGTCGGCATGCTCCGGCGGAACCTCCAGCCAGGCCGGCAGGATCAACAGCCCAGCACCGACAGGATCGGCCTGCCAGTGCTGCTTCCAGCTCAGGCTCCAATCCTCGTCGGCCACATCATCCCAATGCCCAGCGGGCAAAGTGAGGCCGAAGGGCTCCGCCAGCGGCTGCAGGCTGGCGATCAGCTCCCGCCGCTGCGGGTCCGGCCACTCCGGCTTGGGGAGCCAGACCAACAACGTCTTGCGGTCAGGCGTTTCCGGCGCATGTTGCACCGCATGGCGATGCAGCCCCAGATCCGTCAACTTCCACACCAGCGATTCCTCCAGCTCTGGAGGGCACGGGAGTGTGAGACGCCACCACATCAGAGCGTGACCGGGTGTGCTTCCTGGATGCCCTCGATCGCCGTAATCGTCTGCAGCAAATCTGCTGGGATCGGATCATCGATACTGAGCACCATCACTGCATCTCCGCGAACGATCTTGCGGCCCACCTGCATGGAGGCGATGTTGACGTTGTGTTCGCCCAGCAGAGAACCCAAGTGACCAATGATGCCGGGCATGTCCCGGTGTCGGGTGAACAGCATGTGGCTACTGGGCGTCACATTGACCGGGAAGGCATCGATGCTGGTGATGCGCAGATCGCCATCGGCAAAGACAGCTCCAGTCACACTGCGGCTGCCCTGATCGCCCCGGGTGGTGATTTGAAGCGAACCGCCGGCGAAGTCACGGCTGCTCTCATCTTTCACTTCCAGCACCTGAATGCCACGGGCCTTGGCCTCCAAAGAGGCATTCACAAAGTTGATGCTGTCGCCGAGGCCAGCACTCAATAGTCCTTTCAGAGCGGCAATCACCAGAGGCTGGGAGGGATGGCTGGCGAATTCACCCTGCAACCGCAGTTCCATCTCCTTCACGTGACCTCCAGCCAGCTGACTGACCAGCAGACCCACGGTCTCGGCGAGCTGGAGATGGGGCTTGAGCCGCTCCATGATCTCGGCGCTGAGGCCGGGGATGTTGACGGCACTACGGGCCGGCAGACCCAGCAGCACATCACGGATCTGCTCCGCCACGTCAATTGCCACATTTTCCTGGGCCTCTTCCGTTGATGCCCCGAGGTGGGGCGTCAGCACCAGACCACGCTCCACCACCCGCAGGGGGGAGTCTTCCGGCAGAGGCTCACTGGCATACACATCAAGGCCGGCACCAGCGATGACACCGTTATCGATGGCTTCAGCAATCGCGGCCTCATCCACCACGCCGCCACGGGCGCAGTTCACGATGCGCGCCGTGGGCTTCATCGTGCGCAACAGCTCCGCATTCACCAGGTTCTCGGTGTCCTTGGTGCGCGGGATATGCAGGGTGACGTAGTCGGCGGTGCGGAACAGCTCATCAAGCTCCAGAAGCTTCACCTGCATCCGTTGGGCGCGATCAGTTGCGATGAACGGGTCATAGGCGATCACCTCCATGCCCATGGCCTGGGCGACACGGGAGACATGGGAACCAATCTTGCCGAGACCCACCACCCCCAGTGTCTTCTTGTAGAGCTCGTTGCCGACGTACTTCTTGCGGTCCCACTTGCCGGCTCGCATGCCGCCATGGGCCTGGGGAATGTGCCGCGAGAGGGTCAGCATCATGGCCAGAGCGTGCTCCGCTGCAGCGATGGTGTTGCCCTCCGGAGAGTTCACAACCAGCACGCCCCGCTGGGTTGCAGCAGGGACGTCAACGTTGTCGACGCCGACGCCCGCACGGCCAATAATTTTCAGCCGGCTCGCCGCCGCGATCACTGCTGCGGTCACCTGGGTGCCGGAACGGATCATCAATGCGTCGTACTCACCGATGATCCCAATCAGCTCCTCCTCCGAAAGGCCGGTGCGCTGATCCACCTGCGCCACTTGGCCAAGGAGGTCGATCCCGGCCTGGTCGATCGGATCGGAGACAAGAACTTTCGTCATCGAAAGGCGCAGAACTGCCGCGGAGAACTGTAGAGATCAACATCCACCACCCCCTCCAGTTCGAAGTACAGGGTTCAGAATTCAGCGCATTGGATCTGAATGCCCCATGCCCGTCTGTGTGATGGTGATGGCCGACGCTTCCGCGGCTGAAGGCCTGACCCAGCGGCTCCGGGACACCGATCTGCCGTTGTTGAAGTGCCTGACGATCTCCCCGAATGGGGATGCCATCGACAAGGTCCCACTGCTGAACCCAAACCTGACCCGCCAGCAGCGGCAGCGGGGCATGGCCAGGTGGCTGATGCCTTTTGGTTTCCTCGCAGGGGTCACCTTCACCAAGATCACCACCCTCACCACCTTCGCCAGCTTTGGCCCCTGGGGTGAAACCCTGATCGGCGGCCTGCTGGGCATGGGCTCCGGCCTAATGGGGAGCTACGCCGCAGCCGCAAGCGTGGATTCAGACAACGATGCAGGCGTGCGGATCCTGCGCAACCGCCGCGACGAAGGACGCTGGTTGGTGCTGCTAGAAACCCCCAATGGGATCGAAGCCCCCTGGCAGGTGATTCAAAAGTCGCGGCCACAGCAAGTGGTTCGCCTCGACGACCTGTGATGCTCCCTCGGGAGGATCTGCTGGCAGGGGCCCAGAACCCGGAAGGCTTAACGGTGCTGCTCGATCTGGCGGAGCAGGTTCTGCGCACCTGGCAACCGGCCTGGAGTCCCTTCCTCAGCGCGCCACTGCGCGAAGAAGCCTTGGCTCGACTGGGCAGCCTTAGTGAATTGATCTGGATGAGTGATGGCGGCTATGCAGGCGCAGAGCGCCATCGCCTGCTGTGCCATCGTCACGATGACAGCCCCGATTCAGAGCCCCCCGTTCAAGGCCTGCTGATCGAAGGTAATTTCCTTTTCGATCCCCTCTCCCCTGACGACCTGCGCGAAGCGTTGCAGGCCATGGGGGTCGAAGCAGACAGCATCGGCGATCTCTGGGTGCGGGGCGATCGCGGCGGGCAAGGGATCTGCACCCCCAGTGCTGCCGATGCCCTGCATGGCCGCCTGGGTGCCGTGCGCGAGGTGGAGATTCGCTGCGAATCCCGTCCTTTGGAGCAGTTGCAGCACCCTGTGCAACGCAGCATTCGCACTCTGAAAACGGTGGAGGCCTCCTGTCGCCTAGACGCGATTGCATCAGCCGGATTCGGCCTGTCCCGAGCCAAGATCGTGACCCACGTCAAAGCTGGGCGACTACGGCTCAATTGGGGCAACGTGCGTCAAGCCAGCCGTGAACTCGTGGTTGGCGACCGGCTGCAGCTGCAGGATCGAGGCTCTGTGGAGGTGCTCTCGCTCACCCACACCAAACGGGAACGCTGGCGCGTTGAACTGCGCCGCAGTTGAGTTAGGCCCCCCGCCGGCTGCTACTGTTCAGCCTCGGTCGATGAAATCACAAGATTTCAACTTGACCTATGGACGGGCGATTAGCTCAGGGGTAGAGCACTACATTGACATTGTAGGAGTCACTGGTTCAAATCCAGTATCGCCCACTTTCCCAGTTGGGACTGCGTTTTCGGACTTCAGACCTTGCGATGACACGCACGATTGTCGTTGGCATGGGTCGCTCAGGTTTAGGGGCTGCTCGTCTGCTCAAGCAGCAAAATCGCGACGTTGTTGTTTTCGAACGGGGAGATAACGAAGCCCTCCAACACACGTCGAAATCACTCACCGAAGAAGGCATTCAGGTGGTTTTGGGGCAGCCCCTGAACCTGGAGAGCTTCAACGCCTGGCGAGAGGACCTGGACGCTGTGGTGATCGGCCCTGGAATTCCCTGGGATCACCCAACCCTGATCCAACTGCGATCCGAAGGCGTCCCAGTGCGCAGCGAGATGGATCTGGCCTGGGATGCCCTTCAGCAGATCCCCTGGATCGGCATCACAGGAACCAACGGCAAAACCACAGTCACGCATCTGCTCAGCCACGTGTTGGAGGCCTCAGGCCTCAGGGCACCGATGGGGGGAAACATGGGCCTATCCGCGGCTGAACTGGCCCACCAAATCGGCTCAGGCGCCGCTCCCCCGCCGGATTGGCTCGTCATGGAACTGAGCAGTTACCAGATTGAGGCGGCGCCCGCTGTGGCACCCAAGATCGGTATCTGGACCACGCTGACCCCAGACCATCTCGAGCGCCACGGCAGCCTGGAGGCCTATCGGGCCATCAAACGTGGGCTGCTCGAACGCTCGGAGTACGCACTCTTTAATGCCGATGATCCAGACCTGCGCCAGCAACGCAGCAGCTGGGACTGCGGCACCTGGGTGAGCAGTGAGGGAGCTCGTCCGGATGGCCAGCCCGCAGACCTCTGGATTGATGAAGAGGGCATGGTGCGCAATAACGCCAGCAGATTGTTTGCGGCTGATGCCCTGGCGATGCCGGGTCACCACAACCGCCAAAACCTCTTGCTGGTGACGGCTGCTGCCTTGGAGGTCGGCCTCTCCCCCCAGCAGATCGCCGACGCCTTGCGCACGTTTCCGGGCGTGCCGCACCGCCTTGAACACTTGGGAACTTTGGCGGGAGCGAGCGTGTACAACGACAGCAAAGCCACCAATTACGACGCAGCTGAGGTTGGCTTGCGGGCCGTGCAGGAGCCCGCCGTGGTGCTGGCCGGGGGGCAGACCAAACAGGGCGATGCCAGTGGATGGCTGAAGCAGCTGCACACCAAGGCCTGCTGCCTGATCCTGTTCGGCGCGGGGGCCAACGAGCTGGCCAGCCTCGCCAAAGCGGCTGGATATCCAGGGGAACTGCTGCAGTGCCAGGAGCTCGAAAGCGCCGTCAGCCTGGCCGCAACGGCCGTGCAGCGGCATCAGGCCTCGTCGCTGCTGCTGTCACCGGCCTGCGCAAGCTTTGATCAGTACCCGGACTTCGAGGCCAGAGGGGAGCACTTCCGCTCCCTGATCCAACCCCTGCTGAACGTCACCTGAAACCAAACGATCGCAATTGGATGCGTCTGGGCCTGACGGTCCGATGATGGGGCGAGACAAGCCTTGTGACGTGGCCTTCTGGTTGATGAAAAGCGAACCCGACGCGTACGGGATCCATGACCTGCGTCGCGAGGGCAACACACTCTGGGATGGCATTCGCAATTACCAGGCTCGCAATTTCATGCGGACCATGGAGCAGGGCGACCAGGCGTTCTTTTACCACTCCAATTGCAAACCACCCGGGATCATCGGGCTGATGGAGGTGATGGAGACCAGCCTGGTGGACCCAACCCAGTTTGATCCGACGGCGAAGTATTACGACCCCAAATCAACCCCTGAAAAACCACGCTGGGACTGCGCACGCCTGCGATTTCTCGGAGAATTCGACGCTCTGCTCAGCCTCGACCAGCTGCGGGAGCATTACAGCGAAGAGCAGCTGCCCGTGATCAAACGCGGCAACCGGCTCTCGATCCTTCCGGTTCCCACCGATACCGCCAACGACCTCCTTTCACGGCTTGGCCAGCTCCACTGAGATCCCACTGGTCACCCTGCTGCCAAGGGCCTGGATCGGCTTCAGCCGAGGGCCCTGGCGTTGTGTTGGCTTCGCAGCACTGGTGTTGATCAGCGCCAGTGGCCCTGCGGTGATCGGTCACGACCTGCGCCTGGCGGGATCCCCGTGGTTGAACCGACTGGGGGACCTATCAGTGTTGATCAGCCTGGTGCTTCCCCTCGTGCCTCTCCTGGCCCTGCTGAGGCTGACGGATGGACTACTGCCCGATCGAGGCGACGATCGCCCACAGCAGAGCTGGAGACAGCTGCTGCGGCAGGCCTTCACCCTGGTACTGCTTGAGCTGGTTCTCGTGCTGGGAGGCGTCGGATTGATTCAGTCGTTGAGCTGGATGCTCGGACGCTGGAGCACAGCACTGGCAGGCCTCAGCGTGCTGCTTGGGGGATTGGTACTGCTGAGCTGGCTGTTTAGCCAAACCCTGGCATTACCCCTACTCGTGCACGAGCGCTGCCGAGCGCTTCAGGCGATGGACCACAGCCGCCAACTGGTGCACCGCAACGGGCTCAAGGTGCTGGCGTTGCTGGGAATGCTGCTCGGTCTCAATCTTCTAGGGCTGATCGGGGCCACCCTGGGGCTGCTGCTCAGCCTCCCCTTCAGCGCCCTGGTGCTGATGGCCTGCTGCCGGCCTCAAACCCCATTGGTCAACGATTCCCGGCGGAACATGTTTCCGACATAAACCCGGGTGATCTCCCGGGATGCCTGGCCGTTCTGCACCAGAAAGCCGGCAAGAGCCGCCTGAACCAAACGGTATTGATCCCAGTTCGGGTGCCCCTCGATGAACTGGGTCATGGCCTGCTGAAGGGGCTGCGGCACTTCCGATTGGAAACTCACAACACTGGACTCAGCCGCGGCTTGCTCAAGGCCTTCCGGCATTTTTTCTTTTCGAAACGAACACTAGTTCTCCACACCACAGCTCCACCGTCAAGGACTACCCAAACAGAGCCATTCTCATCAATCTCCAGACGAGATTCCAGCCAGGAAGCCACTCCTGCACTGGCTCAACCACCGGCCTAGGCGGATCCGCGCAGCCTGCCGCCAGCGTCAAGCGAAATCAACAACAACCAAGAGATTTCCACAGCAGCCCACCACAAGGGAGCTCATGCCCCATGGCCTGTGGAAAAGCTGTGCAGAGCAGCAGGGAAAGGTCGGGAGAAATCAATGACTCAAAAACGATTAGCTGGATTAATCAATGCTGTGAGTCCCACAACGTTCTCAACGCCGCAACGACCGCCGCCGCCACTGGGGCCGGCCATTCCCCCTCCGCAGCACGCCCCTCCAGCGGAGTGAGCAGTATGCGCAGCCCCCATTGGCTGCGATCACCGCTCAAGCACCCCCACCAGACGCCTCGATCCAGCTCAAGCTCAATCGATTCCTCTGGCATCAGTTGGTCAACCAGACCCCTGTGCTGCTGCTCCAGGGTCACCACGAGATCCACCAGATCTCGCCACTCCGGTTCGGTCAACTCAAACGCCCAGCGTTCTCCTCCTACAAGAAAGCAATATTTGCCGCGGGAGGGATCACGCGACAACCGCCAACCGTCCCCCTCCTGCTGAATCACAGCCGATTGATCAACCAGGCAGCAGATCGGGCTGATCTTGCTCGTCGCTCAATTCCACGATGGCCCGCTGCACAGGCTTGACGCTGGACTCTTCCAGCAGGCCATCAAAGTCGTCAAAGCGGCGCTGTTTGGCCCGGAAGGCAATCCGCACCGTCGTCAGATAACGGTTGCTTGATTGTCGAATCAAGCTTTCGCCACGCTTGGCGAGATCTGTGGAATCAACTCCGGCCGAAAGCACAGGCTTCTTTAATCAAACAACTTCAGATTAAGTGGTGGCCGTCTCAGGCCAGCTGATCGGTGTGAAACGGCACGTGCATGGGGTAAGCCCGCTGACGGGACCCTTGAACCCGCAAAACGATCTGGCGTCCCATCCCCAAGGCCGCCAAGGGCAAGCGCAGATCAGCGACCAAACCACTCAATTCCTCGAGATGCGCATCGTCGATGCACTCGATGCGGATGCTGCCCCAGCTGCGACGCATGCGACAGCTCCGCAGCGGCTCCAGCCTGTCCTGCAGTTCAGGATCTTCCCGGTAGAAGGAGAAGATCAGCTGTTGCAATCGATCCATCGCCACCAGTCCCCCTAGTCTCATCCTGACTTCACCGTGCCCTGAGCACGGTCAGAGATCGCGTGGGCGAAGAAAAGCTTCAGCATTCAGACCAACGGGGCGGAACACTCGCCATCGATTTGGGCAGCACCACCACGGTGGTGGCCTATCAAGGGGCCAGATCCGCAACAGCCAATCTGCTGAACCTGCCCGCCATCTGTAGCCGGGCCGGTGAAATTCCAAGCCTGGTTTGGGAGGCGACGCAACGGCCCCTGATTGGCCGGCAGGTGCTCGAGTCAGGACTCAATGACTCCGTGGACATCCGTCTGCATCGCGACTTCAAGGGCCGCATCGGTCAAGCGGATGCCCCCGAGCAGCAAGCAGCCCGCTGGGCTGGAGAACAGCTGCTTCAGCAAATCTGGAGCCGGCTCCCCAGCGATCTCGTGGTCGAGCGGCTGGTGCTGACCGCCCCGGTTGAGTGCTACCGGGCTTATCGCAGCTGGTTGCTGCAGGCCTGCACCACGCTGCCGGTAGCCGAGATCGCCCTGGTGGATGAACCCACAGCAGCCGCCATGGGTGCCGGCCTTCCAGCTGGTTCCACCCTGCTGGTGGTGGACCTGGGCGGAAGCACCCTGGATCTGGCCCTGGTGGCTCTGGAAGGAGGGGAAGGTCGTGCCGCGCCGATCGCACAATTGCTACGGCTGGGGGGCCGCAGCCTGGGGGACAACAGCCGCCAGATGCTGCGCACAGCCAAGGTCCTAGGCAAGGCGGGGCTGCGCCTCGGGGGCCGTGACATCGATCGCTGGATTGTGGACCGCTGTTGCCCGGGACAACCCGCCAGCGCCCCTCTACTCAATGCCGCCGAACGACTCAAATGCCGGCTGAGTGACACCGCTTTGCCCGAACGCGAGCCCCTGATGGAATTGGCGGTGGATGAGCAGGAGCATGTTCTCCGTCTGTCGCGCAGCGAACTCAACACTCTGCTGATGGAGCGCGGCTTCGGAGACGCGCTCGAACACCTGCTGGAGACCTGTCTCGCCGGCGGTCGCCGCAACAGCTGCAGCCTTGAGGATCTGGAGGGCGTTGTGGCCGTCGGAGGCGGTGCCCAGCTGCCTCTCCTGCGCCAATGGCTCACCGAGCACACAGCGCCAGCCCCTTTACTCACACCGCCACCGGTTGAAGCCGTGGCCCTGGGTGCGCTTCAACTCACCCCTGGGGTTTCCATTCGGGATGTGCTGCAACACGGCGTTTCCCTCCGCTTCTGGGATCAGCGCAGCAACAGCCACCGCTGGCATCCCCTCTTCGTGGCCGGTCAACCCTGGCCAAGCCCAGCCCCCCTGGAGCTCGTAGTGGCCGCCAGCCGGACTGGCCAACGCAGCTTGGAGCTGGTGCTGGGGGAACCCATCCCCCAAGGGAGCCACGGTGTGATCTTTGTCGATGGTTTACCGACCCTGCAGGAGCAGACCGCCGGAGAGGTCTCCCACAAGCCCTGGCCGGGCGGCGAGCTGGTGCTACCCCTAGAATTCGCCGCGGAACAGGGCGAAGACTGCCTGCGGCTGCGCTGGAGCATCGGCAAGGAAGCGCAGCTTCAGCTGGAAATCAACGATTTGCGCACCGGACGGACGTGGTCCCACCCAACGCTGGGGGCCGTCCGATAAGACGTCCGTCCACAGGCCCTTGGAACGGGAGCTGTCACTCCATAGAACAGAACCAATGTTCAGCTCCACCCTTCGTGGCGGCACCGCGCCAACTGCTGCTGCGGCTCTGGGGTGTTGGAACCCTGGGACTGGTCCTGGCGATTGCGACAGGTGCCTACTTGTGGGAACAACAACTGCCGGAGCGGCTCCAGAGCGCCCTCGACGCGAATGACTACGAGGCCTGCATCCGCACCAGTGAGCAACTCGCATCCCTGCGCTGGTTGGGCGAAGGCGCACCGGAAGGGCAGGCCCTCTGCCGCCAGAAGCACGCCGAAGATCTCTGGGACCAAGGCGATCCGATCGCGGCCCTCACGCTGCAGCAGCAACTGGTCGCCTCGGGCCATGGCGATCTAGACCTCCATCGCAAGACTCTCGAACGCTGGCGCCAGGTCCTTATAGATCAGGCGATTGCTCTGTTTCGTGAGGGAGACCTGCAGCAGGCACTTGAGTTGCTGAATCCCCTGAAAGCCCCCGCACGCAGTTCGATCAGCCAACTCAGTGCAACGCTGATGGAGATCTGGAACCGCAACCAGTTGGAAGAGCGTCGGTTGGTTCAACTAGTAGAGCAGGAACGCTGGTGGGAGGCCTTGGACAGCCTCAACAAACTCGACCATCCCTGGTGGCAGGAGCAGGCAAGCGCCACCCGTCAACAGGTGGTAAGCGCCATTCAGGCCCTCGGCGAGGCCAAGCAACACCAACAACATCCAGCGGTGTATGCCGACGTGATCAGCGGTGACAGGCTGAATGCCGCCGTCGAGGACCAGTTGGTCCAAGGATTGGACCCCTGGTCGGCCTTTTCGATGGGCTGCAGCCACCTTGGTGGTCACGTCGAAGAGGACGGACCGGAAAGTTTCTGTCGGCGCTCATCCCCGAGCCCGTGACAAAATGAGTTTGTGGATGACTCAGGTGCGATGCAGGCGGGCGACAGGGTGACGGTGGAGGCATCCGTTGTTGTGTTCAACCATCCCGAACATCGGGGTCTGGCCTTTGACATGAAAGGCCAGACCGGTGAGGTGGCGAACGTTCTCAATGATTGGAAAGGTCGGGTGATCAGCCCAACGCTTCCCGTGATCGTTGCCTTCGGCCGCTACAAAGCCCATTTCCGAACCGACGAACTCAAGCCTGCCGGCTGACACGGCTGAGGAACACCCCCTCCTCACCATCAACATCCCTTAGGCGCAGCTCGATGGTTTCGCTGCGTCGGGTGGGAACATCGCGGCCACAGAAATCAGGCTGAATTGGGAGCTCCCTATGGCCTCGATCCACCATGGCCAGCAGCATCACCCGTTGCGGCCTCCCCCAGCTCTGCATGGCCTCCAACGCGGCACGCACAGTCCGCCCTGTGAAGATCACATCGTCAACCAGGATCACCTGGCGATCCTCAATGCTGGTGGGCAGGGTCGTTAGCTGGGGAAGACGGGTGCCAATGCGCTCCAGATCATCTCGATGGAACGTGGGATCAATGGCCCCCTGGAAGATGGCATGGCCCGTCAACCGCTCCAATTCCCGCGCCAAAACCCTGGACAACTGAACGCCACGGGTGGGGATCCCCAACAGCATCAATCGACGACTGTCTTCGGCACTCTCCAGCACCTGTGACGCCAAACGCGCCAGGGTTAAACCAAGCTCATGCTCCGAGAGAATTTCGATGCGGTCTGGGTCGGCCATGGAGGGTTGAGCGGTGCAGGGGTGTTGGGATTGGGTGAAACTGCAGCTTGAGGGCTGGCGTGGCGTTAAGTTGATTCTGCAAGAGTCCTTAAGAACCGTCGGTCGCGGGTGAACGTGGGGAAAAGCACTACCAACGGTTCAGGACGCTCTGGGACAGTTGCACCGGTCGTTCTGGCCATTCTTGATGGCTGGGGTTACAGGAGTGCAAGCGAGCACAACGCGATCCAGCAAAGCGGCACTCCTGTAATGGATGCCCTCTGGCATGCCTATCCACACACCTTGATTGAGGCCAGTGGCTCCCATGTCGGACTGCCCGATCAACAGATGGGCAACTCTGAAGTGGGCCACCTGACCATCGGTGCAGGCCGCATCATTCGCCAGGAGTTGGTGCGGATCAGCGACACGGTGCGCAGCAACCAACTGGGCGACACCCAAGCGCTCAAGGAACTGGCCGAACGCACTCAAAAGCGGGGCGGGACCCTGCACCTGCTTGGCCTCTGCTCCGATGGCGGCGTCCACAGCCATGTGGACCATCTCTGTGGTCTGATCCACTGGGCTGCCGACAGCGGCCTCTCCGATCTCGCCGTGCATGCCATCACCGATGGTCGCGACACACCCACCCAAAGCGCACCGGAATACATCAGCCAGGTTGAAGCAGCCCTGAGCCGAAGCGGCGTGGGCCAGCTCGCCAGCCTCTGTGGCCGTTACTGGGCCATGGACCGGGACAAGCGCTGGGAGCGAATCGAAAAGGCTTACAACCTCTACACCGATCCAAACATCGCTGTTGACAGCCGCACTGGAGACCAGGTGCTCGCAGACAGTTATGCCGAGGAGATCACCGATGAATTCCTCGAACCGGTGCGGCTTCAGAACAGCGTCATCAAGGACGGCGACAGTGTTCTGGTTTTCAACTTCCGACCCGATCGCGCCCGCCAGATCGTGCAGGCGCTTTGCCTACGCAACTTCGAGGGGTTTGAGCGCAGCCACACTCCGGATTTAGACGTGGTGACCTTCACTCAGGTGGAACAAGACCTGCCCGTTCAAGTCGTCTTCCCTCCTGAGCCGCTCGACCAGCTGTTGGGGCATGTGGTAGCCGACGCCGGGCTGAAGCAATACCGCACTGCCGAAACGGAGAAGTATCCCCACGTCACTTACTTCATGAACGGTGGCATCGAACAGCCACTGTCGGGAGAAGAGCGTCACTTGGTGCCCTCGCCGAGGGTCGCCACCTATGACCTTTCACCGGCGATGTCGGCCAAGCAACTCACCGACAGCTGTATTTCAGCCATTGAGAAGGCGGACTATTCGCTGATTGTGATCAACTACGCCAACCCCGACATGGTGGGGCATACCGGTGTGATGGATGCCGCCAAGGAGGCCATCCAAACCGTGGACGGCTGCATTGGCCGGTTGTTGGATGCGGTGGGGCGTCAGGGCGGAACCATGCTGATCACGGCTGATCATGGCAATGCAGAGATGATGCAGGGCCCGGATGGTCAAGTCTGGACCGCCCACACCACCAATCCTGTACCAGCGATCCTGATCGAGGGAGAACGGCGCAAGCTTCCTGGCCATGGCAACGCGATCACACTCCGCGATAACGGAGGCCTTGCCGATATTGCTCCGACCTTGCTGCAGATTCTTGACCTACCTCAACCGGCGGCCATGACCGGCCAAAGCCTGATTGCACCCATGTCCCACATGGATCCCACCCCCAAGACCGCTCGCCTTCCTCTTTCCGTCTGATGTTGAACTCAATTTTGTCCTGGAGCTGGATCGGTACCGGCCTTCTGTTGATCGTCTTAGTGCTGCTGCATAGCCCCAAAGGTGATGGCATGGGTGGTTTGGCGGCGAGCGGCAGCTCCATGTTCAGCAGCGCGAGCAGTGCTGAAGCAACGTTGAACCGGCTGACATGGACATGCCTGGCATTATTTTTGTCTTTGGCCGTGATCCTGAGTGCAGGTTGGCTGAACTGAATCAACCCGTTCAGAAACCCAATTTTGAGCATGCGTTCTTTGCAGGCAGCTTCAACCTGATGGTTGAATTGCTCGTTCTCAACTTACCTCTCTGCTTCGATCAATTTCGCGAGCCACAAGAAGCTCAAATAAGCTCATAGAACACGAATCCAGAAAGCCAAGGCAAAACCAAGGTTGTATTGCAAGATCAAAAAACCAAGAGGTCTTCAAACAGCGAATTGACGAAAGCCATAGCGGCCTTGAACTTAAGTTGTGACGCTTCAGAAGCATCAAAATTATCCAACAAATCGTTGACCGAAAATCCATAGACCACTAACTCGATGCCGAAGCCAAGCATCGACAGAATTTGCCCAAAACAACCAAGTAATTGCAGCCCAAAACGCTCAGGGACGAGAGGGCAAAAATCTCATCCAGGGCTTTGCAAACCTGATTTCAGAAAAGCAATTTCCTTGTAGACCCGATCGAGCTCGTACAACGTTTTTGTTTCCTTCTTTTCGAGGATTTCAACACGCTTCAACAAATCTTCCAGCAATTTATTTTGCAGAGATTCGACTTGGACTTGCCTTTTTTGCGCACCTTTTGACGGCGCTGAAGCCGTGCTGGCTGTGGCAAGAATTCCTCCATCCGTTTCGACGTACAACAGTGCAAGACGCTCCAACACCTTGGAGTAGGCCTTGTCTTGCTGTCGGCAGAGGTCCTTGAAACGCTGCAGCGTCTCAGGAGCAAACTGGGCGGCAAAGGCACCGGGGCGTTGGGGCATTTGTCCCGACACAACCATACATAGCAATACGTTAACCGGTGCAGAGATGCACCTCACCAACCTTCATGGCCTGCAACTGACGCCGCCCCCTACAAGCCACATGTCTTGTAAAACCTAGGCCTTGCAAGACAGCTTCCGAGCATAAAAAAGAGGCCCCACAGGACCTCTTGGCATGACTGGAGTTGGCGTGATCGGGTGGTCGCTCGACCACCCGCACTTCATCAGTAGTCGAAGTCGCCGCCGCCCATGCCACCGGCAGGAGCTGCTTCCTTCTTCTCGGGAAGATCAGCCACGATGCACTCGGTGGTCAGCACCATGCCAGCGATGGACGCGGCATTTTGCAGACCAGAGCGGGTCACCTTGGCGGGGTCGACGATGCCGGCAGCCAGCATGTCGACGTACTCGCCGGAAGCAGCGTTGAAGCCTTCGGCGCCAGCGCGAGCCTTGACGTTCTCAGCCACAACAGCGCCGTTGGCACCTGCGTTTTCAGCGATACGCATCAACGGAGCGGTGAGAGCAGCAGCCACGATGTTGGCGCCGATCAGCTCCTCGCCGGACAGGCTGGAGGCAGCCCACTGCTCGAGGGCAGGAGCCAGGTGAGCCAGGGTGGTGCCGCCGCCAGGAACGATGCCTTCCTCAACAGCCGCCTTGGTGGCGTTGATGGCGTCCTCGAGACGGAGTTTCTTGTCCTTCATCTCGGTTTCGGTGGCCGCACCCACCTTCACCACAGCCACGCCACCGGCCAGCTTGGCCAGACGCTCCTGCAGCTTCTCCTTGTCGTACGTGGAGTCGGTCTCGTCCATCTGCTTCTTGATCTGTTCGCAGCGGGCGCCGACAGCCGCCTCATTGCCTTCGGCAACGATGGTAGTGGTGTCCTTATTGATCGTGATGCGACGGGCGGTGCCCAGCATCTCGAGCTTGGCGTTCTCCAGCTTGAGACCAGCGTCTTCGGTGATCAGCTGACCGTTGGTAAGCACAGCCATGTCTTCCAACATGGCCTTGCGGCGATCACCGAAACCAGGAGCCTTCACGGCGGCCACGTTCAGCACGCCCCGCAGACGGTTCACCACCAGGGTGGCGAGGGCTTCCTTCTCGATGTCCTCAGCAATGATCAGCAGAGGCTTGCCGGTGCGGGCGATTTGCTCCAGCACGGGCACCAGATCCTGCACCAGACCGATCTTTTTATCGGTAAGGAGGATGTAGGGCTCGTCGAGGACGGCTTCCATCCGCTCGGTGTCGGTGGCGAAGTAAGGGGAGATATAGCCCTTATCGAAGCGCATGCCCTCGGTGACCTCGAGCTCGGTCTCCATGGACTTGCCCTCTTCGAGGGAGATCACACCTTCCTTGCCAACCTTGTCCATGGCATCGGCGATCATCTTGCCGACTTCTTCGTCGTTGCCAGCGGAGATGGTGCCGACCTGGGCGATGGCGTTGCTGTCAGCGATGGGCTTGGCCATTTCCTTGATCTTGCTGACCAGGAAATCGGAAGCCTTGTCGATTCCCTTCTTCAGGGTGATGGCATTGGCACCGGCAGCCACATTGCGCAGACCCGCCTTGACCATGGCATGGGCCAAAACGGTCGCGGTGGTGGTGCCGTCACCGGCAGCGTCGTTGGTTTTGGAGGCGGCCTGACGGATCAGAGCAACACCGGTGTTCTCGATGTGGTCTTCGAGCTCGATCTCCTTGGCGATGGTGACACCGTCATTGATGATCTGAGGTGCACCGAACTTCTTCTCCAACACCACGTTGCGACCCTTGGGACCCAGGGTCACGGCGACGGCTTCACAGAGAATGTCAATGCCTTTTTCGAGAGCGCGACGGGCGTTCTCGTTGTAGATGATGCGCTTTGCCATGGAAGGCGTTTCCTAATGAAGAGGATGGGTAAGGAAGGCTGAGTTGAGACTCAAGCCGCAATTTCAGCGGGGCTGATCTCAGTTGACGACAGCCAGGATGTCCTTCTCGGACAGCAGCACGTATTCATCGCTGCCGAGCTTGATGTCGGTGCCGGCGTACTTGCTGTAGAGGACCTTGTCGCCCACACCAACTTCGGGAGCCTGACGGCTGCCGTCGTCGTTGCACTTGCCGGGGCCCACCTGAACCACTTCACCCACCTGGGGCTTTTCTTTGGCGGTGTCAGGCAGAAGGATGCCGCCGGCGGTCTTCTCTTCGGATTCAGAGACCTTGACGAACACGCGATCGCCGAGGGGTTTGACGGTCGAGACGCTGAGAGAAACAGCAGCCATGGGTATTTGCAGGAGCAGGGACAGGGCGCAATGCGCCACGCATCGACGCGAGTTGGCACTCGATGCCGATGAGTGCCAACGTATTCAACTGATCACCCCTCAGGCCAGACCTCCAGCTGTGCGGGTGACCGAACCGATAGTGGGCAACCACAGCAGTGGTAAGGTTGCGCCGCTCTGAATGGGTCCGAGCGCGTAGCGCCTGTTCCCGCAACTCTCCTTCCTATGGTCGCTTCTGCTCCTGCATCTGCTGGCACCAAGGGTGTGATCCGTCAGGTGATCGGCCCGGTTCTGGACGTGGAATTTCCCGCCGGGAAACTGCCCAAGATCTATAACGCCCTGCGCATTGTGGGGAAAAACCCCGCAGGCGATGACGTCGCCCTGACCGCTGAGGTTCAACAGCTTCTGGGTGATCACCGGGTTCGTGCCGTTGCCATGAGTGGCACCGACGGTCTGGTGCGCGGCATGGAAGCCGTTGACACCGGTGCACCGATTTCCGTGCCCGTGGGCGAATGCACCCTCGGCCGCATCTTCAACGTGTTGGGTGAGCCCGTCGACGAGCAGGGCCCCGTCAACACCAAAACCACCGCTCCCATCCACCGGGATGCCCCCAACATCACTGAGCTTGAGACCAAGCCCAAGGTGTTCGAGACCGGCATCAAGGTGATCGACCTCCTGGCTCCCTATCGCCAGGGCGGCAAGGTCGGCCTGTTCGGCGGCGCCGGTGTGGGCAAGACCGTGTTGATTCAGGAGCTGATCAACAACATCGCCAAGGAGCACGGCGGTGTGTCTGTGTTCGGTGGTGTGGGTGAACGCACCCGTGAGGGCAACGACCTCTACGAGGAATTCAAGGAATCAGGCGTGATCAACGCTGATGACCTTTCCAAGTCGAAGGTGGCCCTCTGCTACGGCCAGATGAACGAGCCCCCCGGCGCTCGCATGCGCGTGGGTCTCTCCGCTCTGACCATGGCGGAGCACTTCCGCGACGTGAACAAGCAGGACGTGCTGCTGTTCGTTGACAACATCTTCCGCTTCGTGCAGGCCGGTTCCGAAGTCTCTGCACTGCTGGGCCGCATGCCTTCTGCTGTGGGCTACCAGCCCACCCTCGGCACCGACGTGGGTGCACTGCAGGAGCGCGTTGCTTCGACCGTTGAAGGTTCGATCACCTCGATCCAGGCCGTTTACGTTCCTGCTGACGACCTGACAGACCCCGCTCCGGCCACCACCTTTGCTCACCTCGACGCCACCACGGTGCTGAACCGTGCCCTGGCCTCCAAGGGCATCTATCCCGCTGTGGATCCTCTGGATTCCACCAGCACCATGCTGCAGCCAGCTGTGGTAGGTGACGAGCACTACCGCACCGCCCGCGCCGTGCAGTCCACCCTGCAGCGCTACAAGGAACTGCAGGACATCATCGCGATTCTGGGTCTCGACGAACTGTCGGAAGACGACCGTCGCACCGTGGATCGTGCCCGCAAGGTTGAGAAATTCCTCTCCCAGCCTTTCTTCGTGGCCGAGATCTTCACCGGTATGCCCGGCAAGTACGTGAAGCTGGAGGAGACCATCACTGGTTTCAACCAGATCCTTGCCGGTGAGCTGGACAGCCTTCCCGAAGCCGCCTTCTACCTGGTGGGCAACATCGAGGAAGTGAAAGCCAAAGCCGAGAAGATCGCCGCCGAAACCAAGTGATCACTGCGGGGGTGTGAATCACACCCCCGATCACGTTCTCGACAGTCCGTTCTCTTTTCGAACCAAGGTTCATGTCCCTCACCCTCCGCGTGCTGGCAACAGACCAGAACGTCTTTGATGGCAGCGCCGACGAGGTGATCCTGCCCAGTACCACCGGTCAACTCGGCATCCTGCCTGGCCACATCTCCCTGCTTACCGCCATCGACATCGGCGTGCTTCGGGTGCGTGCCAACGGTGCTTGGAACTCCATCGCCCTGATGGGTGGTTTCGCCGAAGTGGATGCTGATGAAGTCACCGTTCTGGTGAACAAAGCCGAGCTGGGCAGCGCCATCGATGGCGCTGCCGCCGAGACCGCTTTCCAGAAAGCCACCACCGTTGTGGCTGGCATGGAAGGCCAACCTGCTTCTCCAGAAAAGCTCAAAGCCCAGCAAAAGCTCAATGAAGCTCGCGCTCGTCTTCAGGCCAGCAAAACAGCCGACTGAATTCATCCAACTGTTCCACGGATGACATTTAACGCGCCAGGGGTTTCCGCCCCTGGCTTTTTTTAATGGTGGTTTTTGAGTCTTTAGTTAGAGCGCTGGGTGGCAGGCACAAAAAAACCTGCCCGAAGGCAGGTTTCTGTGGACAAACTCAAAAGCGGAGCGGAATCAGGCGGTACCGCAGAAGGTGACGTCGGGAAACTTGGCCTTGGCCTCGTCGAGGCTCTTGCCTTTGCCCTCTTCCTGCCAGTAGTTGATCACCTCAGTGGCCTGGTTGAGCACTTCAACCCGCTCGTTGTCAGTGATCCAGCTCTTGCCTTCCAGCTCAGTCTTCAGGCTTTCCCAAGCATCCTCACGGGGCCAGAAGAAGTAGGAGGTGAGGGGGCTGGGGCCACCGCCAACGATCTGATCAACCGCGAGGGCCACGTTGTCTGGAAGCCAGAGGATCTTCAGCAGGAAGCGGCCCTCATCGGCCTTGGGGGTGTAACCGGAAGGGACACCATCGGCATCGATGGTGGCCGTGGCCAGAGCCGCGGCGGCACCTTTCAGCACAGGACGCCCTTCGCCCTCGGTGGCTGCAGGCTTTTCAGTGGTTTCAGCTGCCTGGGTGGCGCCTTCAGCCGCGTCGGCGGACGGAGTCGCGACCTCCTGGTCGGTAGGGGCAGCGCCTTCGGTGACCGTCATGGTGTCAGCGCTCAAGACAGAACTACAAACAACTAACCTACCAGCCGCTCCCCGTCAGATGTTCTGGGATCCCCAACCATCCTGCTGTTCGACATCGATGGTGTAATCCGCGATGTAGCGGGCAGCTACCGACGGGCCCTCCAATGCACCGTGCAGCACTACTGCGGTTGGCAGCCCAGCGCTGATGCCATCGATGCATTGAAGGCCGAAGGAGCCTGGAACAACGACTGGGACGCCAGCCTTGAACTGCTGCGGCGCCATGGTGCTGAGCTGCCGGATCGCGCCGCGCTGATCGATGTCTTCAGCCGCTTTTACTTCGGGGGTGATCCGGAAGGGGACCCCAGCCAATGGACGGGCTTCATCGGCGATGAGCCTCTTCTGGTGGACGCCAGTTTTTTCGCCACGCTGTCGCAGCGCAAGCTGCGCTGGGGATTTGTGAGCGGGGCTGAGCCGCCCTCAGCCCGCTTCGTGCTGCAGCAGCGCCTTGGGCTCCAGGATCCGCCCTTGATCGCGATGGGCGATGCCCCCGACAAACCGGACCCCACAGGCTTGATCCGCCTGGCCAAAGCCCTCGGAGCGGATAGCGAGGGAGCGCAGGTGGCCTATCTCGGCGACACCGTGGCCGATGTGCACACCGTGGTTCAAGCCCGAAAACGCTGGCCAGAACAACAGTTCGTCAGTCTTGCGGTGGTGCCGCCTCACCTGCAGAGCGAAGAGCAGGCTGCGGCGCGCGAAACCTATGAACAACGGCTGAGGGAGGCCGGCGCTGATCAAGTGCTGACGGACACCAAAGCCTTGCTGTCCTGGGAGGGAGCCACCGCGTGAGGGCAGCTGTCCTCCGCGAAACTCCGCTGCTGATCGGAGTGCTGACCCTGGCCGGCCTCGCGACCACCAACCTGCTCGACTGGCTGCTGCGGCAGCCCGCCCTGCCCGTGCTGACGGGCCTTGCCTTGCTCAGTGTGCTGGTGCTGTTGATGGCGCGGGGGGTGGCGCACCATGCCGATCAACTGGCAGAGCGCCTCGGGGAACCACTGGGAACCTTGGGGCTGACAGGGTCCGTGATCGTGATTGAACTGGCCCTGATCGCCTCCACGATGCTGACGGGTGAGAGCAACCCGACCCTGGCACGCGACTCGATGTTCTCGGTGCTGATGATCGTGCTCACGGGAGTCAAGGGCATGACCTTGATCGTGGCGGCGAGGGTGCAGCGACAGGGGCGCACCCAGCCGATGCAGCCGGAGGAGCTAGCGGCTGTGAACCAGAGCGGTTCGAGTGCCTACATCAATCTGATCACCACCATCAGTGTTCTGGCACTGGTGCTGCCCAACTTCAGCCAGGACAGCCTCGAAGCCAACTACTCCCTGCCGATCAACTGGCTGCTGACGTTTGTGTCGATCAGCCTCTACGGGATTTTTCTGCGCGGCCAGGTTGGCCGTTACCGCAACCTGTTTCTCGATACCGCTCAGCAACAAACCTCCGGGTCCCTCTCCCTCGCGGACAGCACTGCGGAGGCCCCCACTCCCCCGGGCGAAGCCGAAGGATCGCTCCTGAAGAACGGAGCTCTTATGGCGGCTGGGCTGCTGGTGCTAGTGCTGATCGCGGAATCAATGGGGACGTTGATCGAAACAGGGATCAACGATCTTGGTTTGCCCAGTTCCCTCGGCGGCCTGCTTGTGGGCTTGCTGGTGGTCGCACCGGAAGCGCTCAATGCTTTTCAGGCCGCTGGGAAAGGAGAGTTGCAGCATTCACTCAACACTCTCTATGGGTCGTCCCTCTCGACCCTCTGTCTCACGGTGCCGGCGGTTCTGGCGATCGGCGAATTCACGGGCACCGCCGTGATCCTGGGGCTGGATCCACTCGAATCAGTGCTGCTGGTGAGCTGATCCGCGATCTGATCTTGATCAGCGTTCCATTGCCTCAACGCTCTTGAGGGCACCCGCGGTGAGCACCTCATGGCCGGTCTCGGTAACGGCAACGTCGTCTTCGATGCGAATGCCGATGCCTTTCCAGCGATCATCGATCTCAGGCTGTCCATCCGGCACGCTGAGGCGATCGCTGACGTAAAGGCCGGGCTCAACGGTGAGCACCATGCCTTGCTCGAGAGGCGCAGGTTGCTCACCGAGCCGGTAGGCCCCCACATCATGCACATCCAGACCCAGCCAATGGCCGGTGCGGTGCATGTACAGGTGACGGTAATCGCCTCGCTCGATGATGCCGTCCACATCCCCGATCAGCAGGCCCAGGTCCACCAGGCCCTCAACCAGAATTCGCAGGGCTGTGTCGTGCACCGCCTCCGCGGTGCCACCGGGAGCCACAACAGCCACCGCAGTTTCCTGGGCCTCCAGAACCAGGCTGTAGAGCTCCCGCTGTTCCGCCGTGAAGCGGCCATTCACCGGGAAGCTGCGGGTGATGTCGCCGTTGTAGTAATCCTCCAGGGAACAACCGGCATCGATCAGCAGCAGGTCGCCGTCCTGAAGCGGGGCAGTGTTGGCGGTGTAGTGCAGCACGCAGGCGTTATCACCGCCAGCGACGATGGATCCGTAGGCCGGACCGCGGGCCCCATTGCTCCGGAAGTGAGCTTCCATCGCCGCCTGCACCTCAGCCTCGTTCATGCCCGGACGGGTGATCGATCGGGCCAGCTCGTGGGCTTCTGAGGAGATGCGACAGGCCTCCCGCAGACGCTCCAACTCATGGGGCTCCTTGCGCAGGCGCAGGCGATGCAGGATCGGTGTTGGCGCCACCAGGCCCAGGGCCGCCGTCCCAGTGCGGGCATAGGTATCGAGTTGCCGCCCCCAGGCCGAGAGCACCATCGACTCCACCGATGTGTGGCGGCCCACCCGGAAGGCGATGGCTTCGGCACCGGCGAGGTATTCGGGCAGTTTTTCGCTCAGCTGATCCAGGGGATGGGCCACATCAGCGCCGTAGCGCTCCAAAGCTCCTTCTGTGCCCCAGCGGAAGCCGGTCCACACCTCAGCTGCCGGGTCCTTGGGCTGCACAAACAGCACGTAGCGCTCGCCCTCCGGTCGGTGCGGCAGCAGCAGAGCCACCGCGTCCGGTTCATCAAAACCGGTGAGATAAAAGAAATCGCTGTCCTGTCGGAAGGGCCACTCGCAATCGGCGTGATGGGTCGCCAATGCCGCGGCCGGAATCACCGCGGCGGCAGCGCCGAGTTGCTCCATGAACAGAGCGCGACGACGCGCGTGGATGCCGGAGTCGAAACCGTTCACAGCAGCAGAGCGTTCAGAGGAACAGGATGGCAGTTGGCAAGGCCGAACTGGCCAGGGCCTCTACGATGCAGGGAGTCTCAGACGGCAATGAGCTCCGATCTCCTGGTGCTGTTGCTGTTGGTTTTAGTCGTGCTGCTGGGCTCGGCCCTGTGCTCCGGAGTTGAAGCCGCCCTGCTGACGGTGAGTCCGATCCGGGTGCATGAGCTGGCTGCCCGGGATCGCCCCGTGGCCGGGGCCAGGCGGCTGGCGCAGTTGCGTCAACGGCTGGGGCGCACCCTGTCGGCTCTAGTGATCGCCAACAACGGCTTCAACATTTTCGGCAGCCTGATGCTGGGCGGTTATGCCGCCTGGGTGTTCGAGCAGCGCAACATCAGCGGTGTGGCCCTGCCGGTGTTCTCTGTGGGCCTCACCATCCTGGTGATCCTGCTGGGGGAAATCCTCCCCAAAGCCCTCGGCAGCCGTCTGGCCCTGCCGGTGGCCCTGGCCAGCGCGCCCCTGTTGCATTGGCTCGGGCTGGCACTAAGGCCGCTGGTGCTTTTGCTGGAACGGATGCTGCCGGCCATCACCGCCGAAGCGGAACTCAGCACCAATGAAGAGGAGATCCGTCTGCTGGCCCGCCTGGGCTCCCAGAAAGGAGAAATCGAAGCTGATGAAGCCGCGATGATCGGCAAGGTGTTTCAGCTGAACGATCTCACCGCCCGCGACCTGATGACGCCGCGGGTGGCTGCGCCCACCCTGGACGGCAGCCTGAGCATCGAAGCCCAGCGGGCCAAGCTGATGAGTACCAACGACCCCTGGTGGGTGGTGCTCGGCGATCAGGTGGACAAGGTGCTTGGCGTGGCCAGCCGCGAAAGGGTGCTCACCGCCTTGTTGGAGAACCGTGGGCTGCTCACGCCCGTTGACCTCTGCGAACCGGTGGAATATGTGCCGGAAATGATCCGAGCAGATCGGCTGTTGACGGGCTTCCGGCGCGACAGCAGCGGCGTGCGCGTGGTGGTGGATGAATTCGGTGGCTTCGTTGGCGTGATCGGGGCCGAATCCGTGCTGGCAGTGCTGGCGGGCTGGTGGCGCAAGCCGGCAGCATGAACGGGATGCAACCCACCCCGCCCCACACCGTTGAACGCTGCCAGCTGCTGCTGGAGCGCTGGCGCAGCCAGCTGCAGCTGAGCGCCCGGGAGCGGGGACTGCTGGGGGGTGAATTGCAGCTGTTGGATCGCCAGCTGCAACGGCTGCAGCAACGACGCCTGCGGATTGCCCTATTTGGTCGGGTTGGGGTCGGCAAATCCAGCCTGATCAATGCCTTGATCCGCCGGCCGCTGCTGGAGACGGATGTCGCCCACGGCAGCACCCGGCGTCAACAGGCGGTGGACTGGCCCGTGGAGATTGCCGGGCTGACCAGGGTGGAATTGGTGGACACCCCCGGCATTGATGAAATCGATGCCGGGGGGCGGGCTCGCTTGGCCTCTCGCGTGGCCATGGGTGCCGACCTGGTGCTGCTGGTGGTGGACAGCGATCTGACCCGGGCTGACCTGGAGGCCTTAAACACGCTGCTGGAGAGCGGCAAGCCCCTGCAGCTTGTGCTGAACCGCAGCGACCGCTGGCCGAAGCAGGAACGCGCCGCGCTGCTGCGCAGCATCGGCGCCAGGCTTCCTGTGGATCTGCCGATCACCGCGGCAGCGGCAGCGCCCCGCAGGCCCCAGATCCAGGCTGATGGGCGGGTGCGCAGCACGATCACGACGCCGCAGGTGCAGGATCTGCGAAAGCAGCTCTGCCAACAGCTGGAGAACGAAGGCACCCTGCTGCTGGCGATCCAGTCGCTGCGCCAGGCCGACCGCTTCCAGAGGGCCTGCCAAGAACTGCGGCTGCAGCAGCACCGCCACACGGCCCAAAGCCTGATCGGTCGTTATGCAGCCGCCAAGGCCACTGGCGTGGCCGTCAACCCTGTGATGGCGTTGGACATGGCAGGAGGCATGGCCTGCGACACCGCCCTGGTGCTGCAGCTCAGCCGTCTTTACAACCTGCCGATGACACCAGCAGCGGCACGACTGCTGCTCACCCGACTCTCCAGCCACAACGCCCTGCTGGGAGGCGTTCAGCTGGGGCTGGCGGCCCTGAAGCAAGCACTGCTGCTGCTGGTGCCGGTAAGCGGCGGCGGCAGCTTGGCCCCGGCAGCCCCAGTGGCCCTTGCCCAGGCCGCCCTGGCGGTGCATGCCAGCCGGCGAACGGGGCGTCTGGTCGCCCAGCAATTGCTTCGACGACGCGGCGGTCAACCGGGGGCCCTGCTGCGCCGCCTGGCCGAACGGGATCCCGTGGTGCACCACTGGCTGTTGCGCTGGCCCAAAGCCCTGGAGCAGGATCTACAACCGCTGCTGCCCTGAGATGATCGCTGCTGCTATCGCCTTGCTGGGCACCAGCGCCGATCCACCCACCCGCGGCCATCAGGTGCTGCTGGAGGGGCTTCTGAACCGCTACGCCCAGGTGGCGACCTGGGCCAGCGACAACCCCCTGAAACAGCACGATGCTCCCCTGGCGTTGCGGGCGATGCTGCTCGGCCAGCTGGTGCAGCAACTGCAGGATGAACGGCTGGAGCTGGCCCAGCATCTGAGCAGCCCGTACACCTTGATCACCTTGCAGCGGGCCGCAAAGCATTGGCCTGAGCGGGACCTGGTGTTTGTGGTCGGTAGCGATCTCGCCGGCCAGATTCCCCGCTGGAAACAGAGCGATTGCTGGCTGCCGCAGTGCCGTCTAGCGATCGCCCCGCGCAAGGGTTGGCCCCTCGAGGAAGCCACGCTGCAGGCGCTGCGCGATCTGGGTGGACGGGTGGAACTGCTGGATCTGGAGGTTCCTGCCACCGCCAGTTCGCAACTGCGGCAGCAACCCAATGAAGCTCAGATCCCTGAAGCAGTGTGGCCGCTTTTGCTCCAGCACAATCTTTATGGCCTTTCGGGGAGCCCCTGCTGATGCGCATCGCCCTGGCCCAACTCAACCCCGTTGTCGGCGACTTCAAGGGGAATGCCGCCCGGATCCTGGAAGCAGTGCGCAGGGCGGAGGAGCAAGGTGCAGAACTGGTGCTGACCCCGGAGCTCTCCCTCTGGGGCTATCCCCCCCGGGACCAGTTGCTCGAGCCGAGCCGCATCCAGCAGCAGGACACGGCGCTGCAGTGGCTGGTGAACCAACTCAACAGCAGCGTCACCCTGTTGGTGGGTGCTGCGCTGCCGGCCGCAGATGCCCGCAGCCCACGGCTGCTCAATGGTGTGGTGCTGGTGAATCGCCTGGGCTGGCGGCCGATTGCTCAGAAACAGCTGCTGCCCAGTTACGACGTCTTCGATGAGCGGCGCTACTTCCGCCCCGGCGATGGCCCCTGCCTGCTCGCCCTGCCCAACGGAAAGCGACTGGGACTCACCATCTGCGAAGACCTCTGGGTAGATGACGGCCTGCAGCGCGAGCGCCTTGACGGACCGGATCCCATCGATCAACTGATCCCCGAACAACCTGATCTGGTGATCAATCTGGCGGCATCCCCCTTCGATGCCGCCAAGCCAGCCTTGCGCCAACGGTTGGCGGCGGCGGCGGCACGACGCCTCAACTGTCCACTGATCTACCTCAATCAAGTGGGGGGCAACGACGAGCTGGTGTTCGACGGGGCCAGTTTTGTGGTGGAAGCCGATGGGGCTTTACAGCTGGAGCTTCCCGTTTGTGAGGAGCACCTCGCGGTATGGGATAGCGGCCATCCCGCCACTGTGCAGTCCCGGGGCCAGATCCAGCCGATGGATCCCTTGGAGCGGCTGTTCAGAGCCCTAGTGCTTGGGGTGCGTGACTATGCCAGAAAATGCGGGTTCAAACAGGCATTGCTGGGGTTGAGCGGCGGCATCGACTCAGCGCTGGTGGCCGTGATCGCCACCGCAGCCCTGGGGAACGAGGCGGTCTCGGCGCTGTTGATGCCCTCCCCTTGGAGCTCCTCAGGATCCATTGACGATGCCTTGGCCTTGGCCGAAAGGTTGGGGCTGCAGACCAACACAGTGCCCATCGCCGGCCTGATGAACGGCTACGACCAGGCCCTCAGCGCACCGCTTGGGGAAACACCCCAGGGCGTGACGGCGGAAAATCTTCAATCGCGAATTCGCGGCACCCTGCTGATGGCCGTGGCCAACCAGCAGGGCCAACTGCTACTCACCACCGGGAACAAATCCGAGCTGGCCGTGGGTTATTGCACCCTCTACGGCGACATGAACGGCGGGCTAGCGGTTATTGGCGATCTCTACAAAACCAGCGTGTTTTCGCTGTGCGACTGGCTCGACAGCGACGCAGCCCGGAACTGCCGCCAAGCCCTGGGGCTTCCGGTGCAAGGGGAGCTGGTGGGTAAAACGATTCGACGCAAACCCCCCAGCGCCGAGCTGCGGCCCAACCAGAAAGACAGCGACTCCCTGCCCGACTACGACGCGCTGGATGCTCTGCTCAAAGCTCTGATCCAAGAGCGACAGTCCGGAACAACCCTTGTGGCCGCCGGCCATGATCCCGCTCTGGTGGAGCGGGTGGAACGGATGATGAAACGGGCCGAGTTCAAGCGACGCCAAGCGGCACCCTTGCTCAAGGTGAGCCCCCAGGCCTTCGGCAGCGGTTGGCGGTTACCAATTGCAGCGGCCTAAACCAGGCCCAGCTTTGAGATGTGGCGGGTTCCGCGCGGCGGAGCCAGATTGAAAGGATCCCCTTGACGCCGCCATGGCCGCCTCCGTCCTCTCGGCCCCTATGGCCAGCATCGGTGTGCCGAAGGAGATCAAGCTCGATGAGCAGCGCGTGGCGCTGACCCCCGACGCGGTGCGGGAGCTCGTGAGCCAAGGCTTGGAGGTGCGCATCGAAGCCGGAGCCGGAGCTGGAGCGGGAATCGGTGACGAAGCATTCGCCGCCGCAGGTGCTCAGCTGGTGAGCCGCGACGAGGCCTGGGGCGCCCATTTGGTGGTGAAAGTGAAGGAACCGCAGGCGGAGGAATTTGCTTATCTGCGGAAGGACATGGTGCTATTCACCTACCTGCACCTGGCCGCCTATCCCAGCGTTGGGGAAGCCCTGCTGGAAGCAGGCACCGCCGCCATCGCCTACGAAACCGTGCAGCTGGAGAACGGCAGCCTGCCGTTGCTCGCACCGATGAGCGAAATCGCGGGGCGCTTGGCGGCCTAGGTTGGAGCTCACCTTCTGGAGAAACCCCACGGCGGTCGCGGCGTGCTGATCGGAGGCTGCACTGGCGTACAGCCGGCCCGGGTGGTGGTGCTTGGCGCCGGCACCGTGGGCTGGAACGCCGCACGAACGGCCGCCGCCATGGATGCCGAGGTGTTGCTGCTCGACCGCTCGCCCCAGCGGTTGCGCAGCCTTGAAGCCGACCGTCGCGGTCGGTTGATGAGTGTGGTGAGCAGCCGCGGGCTGCTGGAACGGTTGGTGCCGACAGCGGACCTGGTGATCGGGGCCGTGCTCACCCCCGGGGGTCGGGCCCCCACCCTTGTGGACGAGGGAATGGTGCAGCAAATGCGCCCTGGCTCGGTGATCGTGGATGTAGCGATCGACCAGGGGGGCTGCATCGCCACCAGCCAGGAAACGACCCACCGCGATTCCACTGTGACCATCCACGGCGTGCAGCACTACGCCGTGGGCAACATGCCAGGCGCGGTGCCATTCACCTCAACCGAAGCCCTGGTGAGCGTGACACTTCCCTACATCCTGGGCATCGCCGGGCGAGGTCTGGAGGAATCGGTGACGGAACGGCCCGAGCTGCTCTCCGGGCTGAACACGGTGCAGGGATCGGTGTGCCATCCCGGCGTAGCCAAAGCCCTAGGCGTGCCACCTCGGCATCCGATGGCCTGCCTGCGTTAGCACTCCAAATGGAGTGCACCCACATAGAGCCAAGGGCCATCCTCCGCGCCATCGCGACGCTGAAACAAGGAGGTTTCCTTCAGCACCCCTCCCCGATAACGGGCTTCAAACTGCACTGTTCCCTCCAGATCCCGCGGACCGCCGCCGCTGACTGCGAGAACGGTCAAGCCGAGCCAACGGGGCTGCCGGCAACTCTGCTCCAGGGAATTGCGCCGCTGCTGTGCAGGAACATCCGGCTCAGGATGGGTGACCAGCAGATAGTCGATTTCGCCGCGCGCAAAGGCTGAATATCTGGAGCGCATCAACTGCTCAGCCGTTTCAGCAAGCTGATCTCCGCGATGCAAGGGCCCACAGCAGCTGCCATAAGCACCGCCCCCACATGGGCAAGGGCTCTGATCGAGGGCTCCACCAAAACCGCCAGGCATTAATCCAACCGTTGTAACGGTGGCAATGGCCGGCCCAGGGACGCCGGACTCAAACCCTCCCGCAACGCCAGCACCAAACCTGCTGCCTCGCTGTAACTGCTGGCATGGAGAACGCCCTGGCTCAAGCCAAGGGCATCGGCAGAGACCGACAGCACCGATGGATTGGCCACGCAGACCACTGGCAGATTGCGCTCCACGCAAGTCAGCACCGCCTCCCCCCCCAAGGCGCCTTCAGGAACAACAACCGCGCCCAATTGCGCCGCATCAAGGTCGCCGGGCTGCCGGTCACCAGTTACAAGATCCGGTGCTCGGCTCAGCCCCACCAGGACGCAGGCCAGGAAGGTGTAACCGAGCTCCTCACCCGCCGCCCTCGGATCAAGCTGCGGATCCAGGGGCAACGGGTCCAACGCGGGTGCGTGGGCACAGGGGATCTGCAGGTGCTTCACCAGCAGGTGGCTGATCACCGCTTCAGCGCCAGCCAGAGCATCGACGCCACTGCCCTGGCGATAGGCCTCCAGCTCCTCACTTTCCGGATCCTCCGGGAAGCGGGCGACCACCGCAATCGCCGTCGCACCATCCTGCTTCAAGCGTTCACCAGCCCGCAACAAGGCATCGGGACACCCCAATCGCCCCCAGCTGGCACCACTGGCGCCGCGCTCGAGTGTGACATCAAGCGGAGCATCCGTTGAAATCACCGGGCCGATGTCCAAACCCAAGCTGGCGCGGCAGCCCTCGGCCACTTGTATCTGGCGCTGGACCAGCTCAGGCTGGATGCCGGCATCCAGCAGCAAACCGATCCGTTGCTTCCGCACCGGCCGCAGGCCCCACTCACCCACAGCAAAACGATCGAGGCCATAGCCCTCGACGTAGTGCACGCGGGAATCACTCCAATAGAGCGAAGCCCCATTCATCACATTGGGATGGGTGATCAGGCAGCCGCTCGCTGCAGCCAGCAACCGTGCAGACGGCAGGGCATCACCGGCATAGCCCCCGATGTCGCATCCGATGCCAGTCGGCACAAGCATCAGCGTTGGCATTGGTGCCGAGCTCATGCGCTGATCACCGCCTCCACTTGAAGGGTTCGAGCACCATCGGGGCTGGATCCCACCGCGGTAACAGCCCAACGCAGAACATCACCCTCTTCAGCCAACTGCTGGCGAATCCAGCTGCGCAGCTCCACCAGTGGCACATCAGCGGGCCAGAGGAATTGGCGTTGGAGGCTGGTGAGCCTCACTTCTGATATTGACCGAACTGGGCTTCGTAGAGCGCATCCTCTTGCCCCGCCTTGAGGGTGAGATCGGCCCGCGGGAAAGCCACGCACAGCAGGCTGTAGCCCTGCTGCTGAAGATCACCTTTCACACCCATGGCATCGGGCTGCTCAACACTGCCCTCGCTGATCAGCGCAGCACAGGTGGTGCAGACCCCAGAGCAGCAGGAGCTGGGCAGGGTGATGCCAGCGGCCTCAGCAGCATTCAGCACCGTTTGGTCCCCGCGGCAAGGAAAGCTGTGAATTTCGCCTTCGAACTCGGCGCGGACGGTGTAAGTGGCCACGTCGGACATGCCGGGCTCAACAAAGAAGAGGCCGCATTCTCTCAGGCAATGGGCTCATCCAGCGCCACCCAATGGCGTGGGTGGGGCGCCAAATACTCCGGAGAGCCACCCTGCTCCGAAGCGGTCAGCACGAAATCAAAACTGATGGAACAGCGCAGCTCGTCTGGGTCGTCGTTAGGCAGAACGCTGTGCTGCAGGCTCGACGGAAATAGCACGAGCAAACCAGGGCGTGGGGCTAGATCCCAGTGGGACCGATTCAAAGGGTGGTCTTCAGCAATCGGACCGCCATAACCCACCGCCAAACCCGCCACCAACTCATTGGGATGATGGGACGCATGCAGGCGTAGGACGCCCTCCTCACCCGAGCCCGTGCCCGAGAGGTAGAGAACAGCGCTGAGATGGGCATTGGGGTGATGATGCCGTCCAACCGCTTGATCCCAATCGCTGATCACAGGCCAGCAACGCTGCAGATGCAGGGCCACCTGGCTGCGAGTGAAACCGAGCGAATCGAGGTAACGCCAGGCCTGATCCACCACCAGCTGGGCCGGAGCCTGAAAGGCTTCCTGTCGATGGAGCTGCCACACCCCATGCAGGTCACCCGTCCAAGCGCACCCTTCGCTGGGGTTGCCCTCAGCTTCGCCGCGAAGCCTCAGCAGTGCCTGCATGCAGGACGCCTGCTTCAGGGGATCGAGCGGAATTTGAGTAGTTGCCACAACAGTAGGAAAGAGCTGATGAAGCTGAAGCACGCCGACACCCTCAAACTCCTCCGCTTAACCGTAAACACGGCAGAAAAAAAGCCGGCCCCGAGGGACCGGCCTTCAGATAATCGATCGAGATGATCAGCCGACCGCTGCGGCACCGCCTGCAACTTCCAGGATCTCCTGGGTAATCGCGGCCTGACGGGCCTTGTTGTAGTCAAGGGTGAGGGTCTTGGCCAACTCCTTGGCGTTATCGCTGGCATTATTCATGGCCGTCATCCGGCTGGCCAGCTCAGAAGCTGCAGATTCCTGCAGGGAACGCAGCATCTGGTTCTGCAGATAAAGGGGGAGCAGCGCATTGAGCAGCTGTTCGGGGGTCTGCTCAAACACGATGTCCGAAGGAATCTTCGGCTCCGTGTTGGCAGGCCCTGCACCGGGCTCCACTGTCAGAAGGCCGTCCTTGGTGGTGAGACGGAAAATCTCATCCTCAGGATCAGCGATGTCCTGGGGATCCAAGGGCAGCAGTGTCTGAACCACAGGCTTGCAGCTCACCAGGTTGAGGAACTTGGTGAAGATCAGCTCGACGCGATCGGTGCTTTCAGCCAGGAATTCAGCCAACAGATCCGTTGAGATGGAGTTGGCCTCATCGGCGGTAGGAACCTGTTCCAGGCCGGAGAAGGTGGCCTGGATCGGGTAATCACGACGGGTGAAGTAGCCGATGGCTTTGGTGCCGATCAGCAGCAGCTTCACATCGAAGCCTTTACCCTTCAGCTCAGCAAAACGCTGTTCAGTGCGCTTAATGATATTGGCGTTGTAGCCACCACAGAGGCCACGATCACCAGTGACCGCAACCAGGGTGATGGTCTCAACAACACGCTGCTGCATCAGAGGGGAGGCCGCGTCTTCGAAACGCATGCGGGACTGGAGGTTTTCCAGAATCCGCGCAAGCCGATCGGCGAAGGGACGGCTGCGAAGCACTTGTTCCTGTGCGCGGCGCACCTTGGCCGCAGCCACGAGGCGCATGGCCTCGGTGATCTTGCGGGTGTTTTTGACCGACTTGATTCGGTCTCGGATTTCTTTGAGATTAGCCATGTCGGCAGCTCCTTCAGGCCGCGGAAGCGACCATGGTGGACACGACTTCGGTGATGGCGTCCTTAAGGACCGCTTCAGCCTCAGGACTCATCACTTTCTTCTCCTGGATTTCGGTGATGAACTCAGCCTTGTTGGACTTGAGGTACTCACGCAGTTCACGGGAGAAGTCGACGACCTTGGCGACGGGGACTTCATCGATCAGGCCCTTCACACCGGCGTAAACGATGGCGACCTGCTCAGCCAGGATTAGGGGGCTGAACTGAGGCTGTTTGAGAAGTTCACGCAGACGCTTGCCACGCTCCAGCTGCTGCTGAGTGGAAGCATCCAGGTCAGAAGCGAACTGAGAGAAGGCAGCCAGCTCGTCGAACTGGGCCAGCTCCAACTTCAGGGTGCCGGCAATCTTCTTAATGGCCTTGGTCTGGGCAGCACCGCCCACCCGGCTCACGGAGATACCCACGTTGATCGCAGGACGCAGACCTGAGTTGAAAAGGTCTGAGCTGAGGAAGATCTGACCGTCCGTGATCGAAATCACGTTGGTGGGGATGTAAGCCGAAACGTCACCGGCTTGGGTCTCGATGATCGGCAGAGCAGTCATGGAACCCTTGCCCATGGCGTCAGACAACTTGGCTGCACGTTCGAGCAGACGGCTGTGGCAATAGAAGACGTCACCGGGATAGGCCTCACGACCGGGCGGGCGACGCAGCAAGAGCGACATCTGGCGGTAGGCGGCAGCCTGCTTGGAGAGATCGTCGTAGATCACCAAGGTTGCCTTGCCCTTGTACATGAAGTACTCGGCAATGGTGGCACCGGTGTAAGGAGCTAGGTACTGGAGCGCAGCGGGCTCGGAAGCGTTGGCAGCAACGATCACGGTGTAGTCGAGGGCGCCGCGCTCACGCAGCACCTCAACAACGTTGGCCACAGAAGCAGCCTTCTGACCCACAGCGACGTAAACGCAGATCATGTCCTGATCCGCCTGGTTCAGGATCGTGTCGATCGCAATAGCTGTCTTGCCGGTCTGGCGGTCACCAATGATCAGCTCGCGCTGGCCACGGCCAACGGGGATCATCGCGTCGATGGCGGTGATGCCGGTCTGCATCGGCTCATGAACCGACTTGCGTTGAATGATGCCGGGCGCCATTGATTCAATCAGGCGCGTTTCGCTGGAGGCAATTTCACCCTTGCCATCGATGGCGCGGCCCAGGGAGTTCACCACCCGGCCCAGCATGCCTTCACCTACTGGAACAGCGGCAATCTTGCCGGTGGCCTTCACCGTGCTGCCTTCCTGAATGCCGTATCCCTCACCCATCAGCACCGCGCCGACGTTGTCGTCTTCGAGGTTCAGGGCGATGCCTTCGGTGCCGTCCTCAAATTCAATGAGTTCGCCGGCCATGGCTTGCTGCAGGCCGTAGACACGGGCGATGCCGTCGCCCACGGTCAGAACGGTGCCGACATTGCTGACGGAAACCGACTTGTCATAGTCCTCAATCTGCTTCTTGAGGATGGCGCTGATCTCGTCAGGACGGATGGAAACCATGGCGTGTGATCCCAGCTGGGAGTTGGGGAGGAAGGTGCGGTGGAGGAAAGAGTGAGGTCAGCTCGCCTTGGCGAGTGCCAGACCAAGGCGACGAACCTGGCCAGAAAGGCTGGCGTCGATCACCTGAGATCCGAGACTCACGACGAAACCGCCGATTAAGGACGGATCCACACTGAGGTCGATGTCGACCTTGTTGGTGCCGGCCATGGCCTGCACCTTTTTGGACAGTGCCGCCTGTTGATCCTCAGTGAGGCTTTGAGCAGAACGGACCTGGGCCAGCGTGATGCCCTGCTGTTCCCGATAAAGCTCGAGGTAGCGAAGCATCACCGCATCAAAAGCGATGAGTCGTTGGCGGTCAGCCAGCACCTTCAGCAAGTTGAGAACTGAAGGAGTGACATCCTCACCGACAAGCGCCTTGAGAGCTTTCTTCTTGGCGTCCGGCTCAAGAACCGGGGACACCATGGCGTCGCGGAAGTCTTCGGAATCGTTCCAGATCGCAAGCAGTTGCTTGCATTGATCGGCAACGGTTTCAGACTCACCTCGGGCCTCAGTGACCTGAAGCAGTGCTTCGGCGTATGGGGTTGCGAGGGAATTGAGGAGAGGCATCAGGCGTTCTCCAGATTTTTGATTGTGGAATCGATCAACTTGGCCTGAGCACTGGCATCAAGACGACCAGGAAGTTCGGCAAGGGCCTTGTCTATTGCCGCCAGAGCGGCCTCACGACGGAGGCTGTCCTTGATCCGAGCAGCGTCGGCTTCAGCATCGGCATTGGCGCCAGCCTTGATGGCTGCCATCACAGAAATAGTGCGCTTCTCGCCTTCGGCACGAATGCCTGCAGCGCGGGCCTGACCATCAGCACGAATCTTTTCAGCTTTCTGCTGAGCAGCAGACAATTCGGACTGGGCCTGGCTCAGGTTTTCGGTGGCGGTTTTCAGGCGGGACTCAGCCTCCTGCAATTCCTGAAGAATGGCGGCGCGGCGGCGTTCCAGGATTCCTCCCAGGAACCCGCGCAGGAACCAGAACAGGAGCCCGATCACGATGACCAGGTTGACCAGATTGGTTTCGAGCGGATTGAGATTGAGGGTCATCACGCGGCCAGCAAACGGTTGATGATCGTGGTGCTCAGCTGATCCACCTGACCCTTGAGCTGGGTGCGGGCGGACTCACGCTCGGCCTCGATGGCACGACGGCTTTCCTCTTTGGTGCGGTTGGCTTCAGCTTCTGCCTGGGCCAGCGCTTCGCGGTACAGCCGATCAACTTCTTGTTCCGCCTCAACAATCACCGCCTGAGCGGCCTGGCGGGCACCTTTCAGCTGTTCAGCAAGATCAGCTTCCAGGCGTTCAACCTGGGCGAGCTTCTGCTTGGCATCAGCACGACTGGTGGAGATGTAGCCCTCACGATCTTCCACGACCTTGCCGACCGGACGGAAGAAGAGAACATTGAGCAGGAAGGTGAGGAGAACCACCTGAACCGCCATCAGCGGAAGGGTGGCATCGAGGTCAAAAAGACCTCCCTCCGGAACACCTGCTTCAGCGAGCAGAAGCCAGGTCATGGAAAGGTGCGCTGGAAAGGAATCGAAACAAGGAGTTCAGCAGGGGGATCAGCGATCCCCCTGCACTGATCAGCCGGCGAAGGGGTTGGCGAACAGGAGCACCAGAGCCACCACCAGGCCGTAGATGGTTAGTGATTCCATGAACGCCAGGGACAGCAGCAGGGTGCCGCGGATCTTGCCTTCGGCTTCGGGCTGACGGGCGATGCCCTCAACAGCGCCGCCGGACGCGGTGCCCTGACCGATACCAGGGCCGATGGCGGCGAGGCCGACTGCCAGGCCAGCAGCCACAACGGAAGCGGCGGAGGTGATGGAATCCATGTTGGGTGGTGTAAGGGGAAGCGCTGGGAAGCGCTGTACGGAATGGAATTGGGGATCGGTTCCCCCCGCGCAGGGACATTCCCGAAGGAACGGGCCCGGGTGCAATGCCGGACCTGCGCGCGGATGTGTTTAGCAGATCGCCGTTCTCTGGCGATAGAGGGGAGAGGTTTTAGTGAGCCTCGTGGAGGCCCTCACCGATGTAGAAGGAGGCCAGGGTCGCAAAGATCAGAGCCTGAATGGCACTGGTGAACAGACCCAGAAGCATCACGGGCAGGGGCACGATCAGCGGCACCAAGTACACCAGCACCCCAACAGCCAATTCGTCGGCAAGGATGTTTCCAAACAGACGGAAGGAGAGGGAAAGAGGCTTGGTGAATTCCTCGATGATCTTGAACGGGAGCATGATCGGGGTCGGCTCCACGTACAGCTCGAAGAAGCGCAGACCCTTACGGCTCAAACCGGCATAGAAATAGGCCAGTGACACAAGCAGAGCCATCGCCACAGTTGTGTTGATGTCTGCGGTGGGAGCACCCAGCTCACCCTCGGGAAGTTCGAAGATCTTCCAAGGGATCAGGGCTCCGCCCCAGTTGCTCACGAAAATGAACAAAAAGAGGGTGCCAATGAACGGCAGCCAGTCGCGGTAGTACTTCTCGCCAATGTTGTCGCGGGCGATGTCGCGGATGAAATTCCAGAGGAATTCGAGCAGGTTCTGCAGACCGATCGGGTCGCGCTTCATCCCGCGGGTGCCAACAAGCACCACAGCGAGAAGGATGCCGATCAGGATCCAGGAGCTCAGGAACACCTGGCCGTGCAGATACAGATCGCCGATCTGCCAGTACAGGTGGTGACCCACTTCCAGTTCAGCGAACGGGAGTGGTAAGGGCAACAAAGCCATGGGTGCAGATAAAAGTGCTCAGACTCAGCGGTCGTCGAAGACGTGCTGAAGAATCAGGGCGGGCTTGTAGAGAAGGAATCCCAGGAAGGCCGGCAACAGATCAAGTTGAGGCAGCTTGGCCGAACCAACCACAAGCAGGGTTGGAACGATGAGCTGAAAACGTCCCAGTCCACGGGACTGGTCACTGAGCCGGGCCACACTGCGAGCCAGCAAACGCACGTACAGAAGTCCGGCGAATGAGCCCACAAGAACACTGCCGGCCACCGAGAGATTCATGGTGAGGGCCACGATCGGAACCGTGACGAGGGACACCAGAACGGTGGCCAACAGCAGGCGACGTTGAAGACGGTAAAAATCTTCCAAGCGCTGCCTGAAATGGCGCGCGGAATCTATCACGCGTTCGCTGCTGTTATTCCTGCAACAGAAGCAGCTGTCGATCCACAAGATTGCGGATCTGATCAGGAGATGCAAGGGCCCCCAATGTCTGTACCGGCTGCTCGGCGACAGTGCGCAGCAGGGTTCGGTCGGCATCACTGAGCTGAATCGGCTCCATGTTGCGACCAAGAATTGGATCGGGTTCCCCCCAGAGGCAGGGCTGAACCAAACCCCTGGCCAATCCGAGGGCCTCATCACTCCAACGGGCTCGCTCCACCGGTGCAGCAGAAAGAAAGAACTCGAAGTGGCTGATGTCGGGATCCAGCTGTTCCACAAGCTCCCACTGCTGACGCGGTGGCAAGACCTGGGCTCGCTCCAGCAGCTCACCTTCCAGGAGGCGGGCTGGATCCCAGGCCTCCGGATTGGAGAAGCCGGCGAAATGCAGACCCGCCGTTTCGATGAACGCGAAGAGACGCTCGAGGTTGTAACTGGTCTCCTGCGGGTGCAGGTACATGTCCGCAAAATTGGCGTCAGGAGCGCAATCAACGGCCCAGCGTTCACGATGATGACGCGCCAGACGGTTGCTCTCGGGCAGGGTCTCGAACAGCTCCCGGCCCAGACGCAGGCCCTCTGCCCCTGTGCCGGCATTCAGAAGTCTCAGGGCTTTCTGGGTCCGGTGGATCTCCCAGCGACCGGCATCGGCGTAAAGGAAAAGGTGCAACAGACCAGACGGAGCCAAGCGATCCGCCAGGGAGCGCAGCCCCGCCTCCGGCTGATCCAGGTGATGCAACACCCCCACCGAGTTGATGTAATCGAAAGATCCTTCGTCGCCGAGATCCAGGAGGCTGCGTTGCTCCTGACGCAACGCGTTCACCTGCTGAGCCGCTCCGGAGCGCTGACAGCGTTCCCGCGCCACCGCCAGGGCCCCATCACTGATATCCACACCCAGCACATCCGCACCCGGGTTGAGATGACAGAGGTAATCGGTGCTGACCCCGGTGCCGCAGCCGGCATCGAGGATCCGCGGCTGCTCCGTTCCGGAGGGGATCAGCCCATGCACTGCTGCCAGCACGCTGCGATGACACCAACGCCAGTTGTATCCAGGTGGCGGTCCGTCCTGAAGCGGATCCCCCGGAAAGGGAAAGCGGTCATAGAACGCACTCACCACAGGAGTCGCAGCATCACTGGGCTTGGGGTGGGTCATGCAGCGCAGATTCGGCGCCTGCGAGCTTTTCACGCCAGCCCCATCGATCCCCTGCAGCACCGCAACGCCTGCAAACATTTGTTCATGGGGCCGCGGAGCGCCATCCCGGCAGCCGTAACGTGTCCCGATCCGGCTTGCTTTCGTCGATGACAGTGACCGCCAGCAGCGGCAGCCCGCGCGTGTCTCCCCAACTGTTCGACACGCTGCCGCTCTCCAGCGTCCGTCAGGCGGAGCAGCAGGACCGTTTCCCTGACAACGGGGAGCTCGACAATCTGGTGACTTTCTTCCGAACCGGTCAGGACCGGATCGAAGCGTCCCGGATCATTGCGTCCAACGCCGAGGCCATCGTGGCCCGCGCCGCCAACAGAATTTTTGTGGGAGGCACGCCCCTCTCCTTCCTTGAGGCACCTCTAACAACTGGCGAAACCGGACGTTCCTCTGGTCAAAAGGGCACTCCACTTGCAGCTGACCAAGTCGCGTTTGAGCAGTCGGTGCGCACGTTCACTGGCGACAGCGGCACCACAAAAAGAGGCAACTTCTTTACCCGTCTGCTCGAAGGGGCCGGTGGGGATGCTGATATTCGTGTGGTGCTTCCCACAGGCTTCAACGCCATCAGCGTGGCCAAATACGGCCCGGCGTTCATGCGCAAGTCGGTGCGCGACATGGGTTGGTTCCTGCGCTATGTGGGCTACGCACTGGTAGCCGGAGACCCCAGCATCCTTGCGGTCAACACCCGTGGGCTGCGGGACATCCTTCTGGAGAACTGCTCCCTGGCCGCCACCAATGTTGCCCTTCAGGAAATGCGTGCCGCCTCAGCGGAACTGCTGCGGGATCGTCCTGAAGCCCGTCAGATGACCATCGACTGCTTCAACGTGCTGTTGCAGGAGCTGGCCATACCCACCCCGAGCACGAAGCAACGCCAGGGGAGTGCGGTGCAACAGGGCCTGCAGCTGCCTGCGATCTACGCCCTGGCTTCAGAAGGACGCCAGCTGTTTGAGATGCGTCCGGGTCTCTCCGGATCCGAGAAGGCAGAAATAATCCGTGCCGCCTACCGCCAGCTGTTTGAGCGCGACATCGCCAAGGGGTATTCACAGACCCCCTGCGCGGACAAAGCCAGCGCCGTCGCCCAGGGCCAGATCTCAATGCGTGAATTCGTTCGCGCCCTTGGCCGTAGCAAGGAATATCGCCAGCAGTTCCACGACGGTTTCGTCAACAGCCGTGTGGTGGAACTGGCTTATCGCCACTTCCTCGGCCGAGGCATCAGCTCCCTTGAGGAATTCCGGAAGTCGTTTGCCATCCTCAGCGACCAGGGGCTCAATGGCTTGGTGGATGTGCTGGTGAACTCCTCGGAATACGCTCAGGCCTTCGGTGAAGAAACCGTTCCCTACCTGCGCGATCTCGGCACGGAAGCACAGGAAAGTGCTGGCTGGGGCTCCAACCGCAAGCTGTTCAACTTCAGTGCCCCCTTCGATGGCGCACCGCAGTACGTCACCCTCTACGCCTCTTACCGCCAACCCTTTGCCGACCAGCACGTCTACGGCGGTGGCAATGATCCGGTGGCGAACAAATTCGGAGCCATCTTCCCAAGTGGGACCGCCTCAGTGGCCACCCGACCAGCCCCCTACAGCTACGACAGCCGCCGATTGCTCGTGAGCAACGGCCTCAACAGCCCTGGCCAACTGGACAGCGACAGTTTCCGCAAAAGCCGCCCCCGCAAGGGTGGACCGCGTGTGATGCGACTTCAGCAGATCGCCACGGGTGGCACTGTGAATCCAGGTCGAGGTGGTCAGCCCAGCGTGCGCACGACTGAGGCCAGCACCCAAGCCGTGATCAAGGCTGTGTACGTGCAAGTGCTCGGCAACGGCGGCTATGCGGGAGAGCGCATGAGCTCTGATGAAGCCCGCCTCGAAAACGGAGATATCTCGCTCAAGGATTTTGTTCGGGCAGTCGCTAAATCCGATGCTTTCCGACGCCGCTACTGGAGCGGCCTTTACATCGTTAAGGCGATCGAAGTGATGCATCGCCGTTTGCTGGGCAGACCCACCTTCGGCCGCTGGGAAATCGATGCGCTTTTCGATACAGCCGCAAGACAGGGCTTCTACGGAGTGGTTGACGCACTAATCGACAGCAAGGACTACAGCGAAGCTTTTGGGGCCGACACTGTCCCCTACGAACGTTTCATCACACCCGGTGATGTGACTGCACGCCGAACCCCAGGCTGGTCACGTGCACTCAAGCTTGAGGCTGCCGCTGACCTTACCCTCAGCAGCCGTCCCGAAACACAGCGGTCGGAAGCATTCCGCAGTAGTGGCGATGTAACGCAACGCAACCTGCCAGACACCCAAAAGACAGCCACCCAAGACTTCGCAACAACGACGAGCGGAAACGCCGCAGCGCCCAGTTGGCTGTCGGTTGTGCGTCAACAGCGTCTTGCGTCCAACAGGACTGGCTTCCCGATGCGGCGAGCCAGCAACTCAACGCCAACCAGCATTGGCGGTCGGACTTGGAGCGTTGAGCTGATTTCTTCCAATGCGCGTAGTGGGCAAGCACTTCCGCGTATGGGGATGGCTCTTGTCACGGAAGGTGCTGCAGGATTCGGCTTGCGGGGAGGACTTCCCGCGACGCTGGAGCTGAAACAGCCATGCAGCGAAGATGAGCTCCAGACAGCTCTGAATGCAACCTACAAGCAGCTTCTCAACCGTGTCCCTACTGAGAATGAGCGTCTGATCAGCGCGGAATCACGGCTGCGTAACCAGGACATTGACCTGACTGAATTCATTGCCGAAGTGGCGATGAGCGAAGCGTTCCAGAACCGCATCGCCTCCATGGCTCCGCTTCGGGCCGCTTCCGCGGCAGGTTTGGCTCTGCTGGGACGGGCCACCACCCCAGCCGAAACCAGCCGCTTCCTGATCACCCGCGCTCAAGCGGGTCATGGCGCTGCCGTGACTGAACTGCTGGTGGAACGGATCAGTACGACGGTGCCCCGCACCGACGGCATGGCGACCGCATCAGGGGTCAACCAAGCCACCATCCAGCGAACGGCCTCGCTTTACCGCGGCAACGCCGGCCTGAATCCTCCAACAGGGGACGCGATCTGATCCTCAGGCCTCCATTTCGCTGACAAACAGCCTCCACAAATCATGGTGGTTTTTGTCATCCGATCCCGGTGAAGTAAGACTTCATCGGGATCAATTTTGTGTGTAGTGGCCGCATCCCGGGCGATTACGGAGATCGCAGTAATGCCAAGGCTTCTCCGCGGAACAGATGCGCCGTGAAGAACTGTTACCCGGCCAAAATTCCCTGGCCATCGCCAGCGCAGAATGCAGCAGCCGAATCCAAGGGAGCGAGTTCACCGCGGTCAGTGTTGACCGATGTGAACAAGTCTCACTCCCAACGCTTCGACCCCCTGTCTCAGCCTTTAGTCTGTGACGCGATCCCTCGGGATCACCCCTTATTCACCGGATACCGGTCTCCTACGGGCGGCCGCTTGTTTCGAGGCAGAACTGCATGAGCATCGTCTCCAACTCGATCATCAACGCGGACGCCGAAGCCCGCTACCTCAGCCCTGGCGAACTCGACCAGATCAAAGCCTTCGTAACCGGCGGACAACGCCGTCTGCGTGTGGCCCAGGTCCTGTGCGAGAGCCGTGAGCGCATCGTCAAGCAGGCTGGTGGTCAGCTGTTCCAGAAGCGTCCCGACGTCATCTCACCCGGCGGCAACGCCTACGGCGAAGAGATGACCGCCACATGTCTCCGCGACATGGACTACTACCTCCGTCTTGTTACCTACGGCATCGTTGCCGGTGACGTCACTCCGATCGAAGAGATCGGCGTGATCGGCGCGAAAGAGCTCTATCGCTCCCTGGGCACCCCCCTCGAAGCATTGGCCGAATCCGTGCGCGAGATGAAGATTGTCGCCATGGGCCTCCTCACCGGAGCCGACGCAGAGGAAGCCGGCACCTACTTCGACTACGTGGTTGGCGCCCTCGCCTGAACCGCTCGCTGATTTCCCCTCTCGTCTCCTCACCGATCCATGCAAGACGCAATCACCAACGTCATCAACAAGTCGGACGTCCAGGGGCTTTACCTGGACACGGCCTCGATGGGCAACCTCGAGTCGTATTTCGCCAGCGGTGAACTGCGTGTGCGCGCTGCTGCCACCATCAGCGCTAATGCTTCGGCCATCATCCGTGATGCCGTTGCCAAGGCCCTGCTGTACTCGGACATCACCCGTCCCGGCGGCAACATGTACACCACCCGCCGCTACGCCGCCTGCATCCGCGACCTGGACTACTACCTGCGGTATTCCACCTACGCCATGCTGGCTGGAGACACCTCGATCCTCGACGAGCGTGTTCTGAACGGCCTCAAGGAGACCTACAACTCCCTTGGCGTTCCCATCGGCGCCACCGTTCAGGCCATCCAAGCCATGAAGGAAGTCACCGCCGGACTCGTCGGCCCTGACGCCGGCAAGGAAATGGGTGTCTACTTCGACTACATCTGCTCCGGCCTCGGCAACTGAGCCCCATGCGGTTGTTCAAAGTCACCGCCTGCATCCCCAGCCCTGAAAAGGTTCGGACGCAGCGCGAATTGCAGAACACTTTCTTCACCAAGTGGGTGCCCTACGACAGTTGGTTCGCTGAACAACAGCGCATCCAAAAGCAGGGCGGCCGCATCATCAAGGTGGAGCTCTGCACCGGGGGTCAGCAGGTCAACGTCGGCAACTGAACTCCGCTCCAAAGTGAATTGAAAGCCCGGCTCAAGACCGGGCTTTTTTATTGGCCATCAACCGTGGAGGGTCTGCACCACCAAAGCATCGAGATCTGGAAGAGCAGCGGCATTCCCCTCCCCCAACCAGAGCACGTACTCATGGTTACCGGCAGGCCCGGTGATCGGCGAAGCCACCAAACCCTGGGGCTGCCAACCCGACTCTGCGGCCGCGGCAATCACAGATTCAATGGCATCCCGGTGGGCCGCAGGGTCACGCACCACGCCCCCCTTGCCGACGCGGCTCTTGCCCACCTCAAACTGCGGCTTCACCAGCACAAGCGCATCAGTGTCGGGCCCCCGCAACAACCGGCGCAACGCAGGAAGAATCAGCCGCAGTGAAATGAACGACACATCGGTGACAGCCAAACTGGGCCAGGGGTCGTCGGACCCATAGAGATCGTCAGGCTGCAGATGGCGCAGGTTGGTGCGTTCCCGCAGCACCACCCGTTCGTCTGTTCGCAGGCTCCAAGCCGTCTGGCCGTAGCCAACATCAACGCCATAAACACAAGTAGCGCCGTGCTGCAGCAGACAATCGGTGAAGCCCCCGGTGGAGATGCCGCCGTCCAGGCAAACGCGCCCCTCCACCCGCACAGGGAAGGCCTTCAAGCCCGCCAGCAGTTTTTCTCCCCCTCGAGAGACAAAACGAGGGGGCTGCTCTACTCGCAGTTCTCGCTCCGGCGTCACCTCCGTTCCAGGCTTATCCAACAGGGTCCCGGCACCATCACGAACCTTGCCAGCACGAATTAATTGCTGCGCCTGTTGGCGTGAACTGACCAATCCACGGGTCAGGAGTTCCAGATCAAGACGCTGTTTGGACGCCATTGCGACATAAAAGCAGACCGATCCCGAAGAAAACCGGCGATCCAGCGGCTGCAGCGTGTTCTGCCTAGAGGATTTTGCAAATTCGCGTCGAGGGACGTGTCCAGCCACCGACCCCAACCCGCCAAGGTGGTGCCGCTGTTGCGGCCGGGCAGCTTTGTGCGGCTTGATAACCAGCCCTCCGACCTACCTCCCTTTCAGGTGCTTCACTGCCGCGGGGGACGTTGCTGGGTTCGCCAGCAATCCTGGGGATCCCATGTGCAGTGGGAAGTTGAGCATGAGCGGTTGAACGTTGCGTGAGCGAAGATGCTGCTCACCAAGTCCCGCAAAGACTCCCAGACAACAATTCTGTTCAATCAGTGTCTTGGCAAGGCAACTATTTCACGGCTCAATGGAGCACTGACGCTGTGTGAGCAAACGTTTGGGTCAAGCGAGAGCCCTGCAAAGAACTTCGAGACGACGGGGTAGACAAGAGACTCAGAAGTCGGCTCTGGTCCAGCGGCTGCTGCCCTTACCGTGGCAGCTCTGGCCAGCAGAAGCTCGCCTGCTGATGGGGCTTGTCGGGTTCTGGAGTGTGGCAGGGCTGGTGGTGCTGGCATCCGCCAGTTGGTGGGTGGCCCTACGGGAAATGGGCGACGGCGGCTTTTACCTCAAACGGCAGGCGATCTGGCTGATGGCCAGCTGGAGTCTGCTGGCCATCACGATCTCCACAAGCTTGCGGCGCTGGCTGCGCTGGTCAGGCCCGGGGCTGTGGATGGGCTGCCTTCTGATCGCCGCCACCTTGGTGATGGGCACCACAGTGAACGGCGCCAGCCGCTGGCTGGTGCTAGGGCCACTGCAGATGCAGCCCTCGGAGCTAGTGAAACCCTTTGTAGTGCTGCAGGCCGCCAACCTGTTCGCCCCCTGGAACCGAATGAGCCTCGACCAGAAGCTGCTATGGCTCGGCAGCTTCGGCGGGCTGCTGCTGCTGATCCTCAAGCAGCCCAACCTCTCGACTGCAGCCCTGATGGGACTCACCCTCTGGATGGTGGCCCTGGCCGGCGGCCTGCGCTGGCGCAGCCTTCTGGGCACCGCCTTGGCGGGATCGCTGCTGGGCACCGCCAGCATCCTGGTCAATGAATACCAGCGGATCCGGGTGGTCTCATTTCTAGATCCCTGGAACGACCCGATGGGCGATGGCTATCAGCTGGTGCAGAGCCTGCTGGCGATCGGATCCGGCGGTTGGATGGGGCAGGGCTATGGCCTCTCAACCCAGAAGCTCCAATACCTACCGATCCAGAGCACCGACTTCATCTATGCAGTGTTCGCCGAGGAATTTGGATTTGTAGGGTCGGTGCTGCTGCTGCTGTTCCTGATGCTGGTGGCCTGGGTGGGGCTGCGGGTGGCCCTGCGCTGCCGCAGCAACCAGGCACGGCTCGTGGCCATCGGCTGCACCACGATCCTGGTGGGCCAGTCGATCCTGAACATTGCGGTGGCCTCTGGGGCGATGCCAACCACCGGTCTGCCGCTGCCCTTGATCAGCTACGGCGGCAACTCGCTGATGTCGAGCCTGGTGATCCTGGGGCTGCTGATCCGCTGTTCGCTGGAATCCACAGGCTTGATCGGGGGGCGATCCAACAAGCGACAACGGTCCGTGCGCCAACGCTGAACCTGGTCTAACGATCGGCTCGCCTGGATAGGCTCTACGTATTCAAAGGCACCTGTGGACCTGCTGCTGCTCTCCGATTTGGCCCAGAGCAGCGAACAGCTGCTGCAGCGCGCCCTGGCGGATCCAGGTCCACTGACGCTGGCGCTGGTGTTTGGTGGGGGCGCCCTAACCAGCCTCGGGCCTTGTTCCCTGTCATTGCTACCGGTGACACTGGCCTACCTGGCGGGCTTCGAGGATGACCAACCACCGTGGCAGCGCAGCCTCGCCTTCTGCGGCGGCATTGTCGGCGCCCTGGTGGTGCTGGGAAGCATCAGCGGACTGCTGGGCCGGATCTACGGTCAAGTGCCGTCACTGATCCCCTCATTGGTGGCGATCCTGGCTGTGGCGATGGGGCTCAACCTGCTGGGAGTGCTGCGGATTCCACTGCCCAGTGGTCCGGATCCAGAGCAGTGGCGTCAGAAGGTACCACCCCCGCTGGCGCCGGTTGCGGCAGGACTGGCCTTCGGACTGGCGGCCTCACCTTGTACCACCCCCGTGTTGGCGGTGCTGCTGGGCTGGATTGCCCAGAGCGGTCGCCCCCTGGCGGGAGTGGCCCTGCTCAGTAGCTTCGGCATCGGCCAAGTTCTGCCCCTGCTGCTGGCGGGCACCTTTGCAGCAGCCATTCCCAAACTGCTAGCCCTGCGGGGCATCAGCCGCTGGGTGCCGCCAGCCAGTGGTGTGGTGCTGCTCACCAGCGGCCTGCTGACCCTGCTGGCACGCTGGAGCTGATGGGGATGGCGCTACTGAAACGCATGGCCGCATGGCTGAGCGATCTACGGCTGGCCATCGTGTTGCTGCTGCTAATTGCCCTGGCAAGTGCCATGGGCACCGGCATCCCCCAGGGGGATCCACCCTCCAGCTACATCGATGCCTATGCCGACACCCCCTGGCTGGGATTGCTTAACGGCGAGCAGGTGCTGCAATTGCAGCTCGATCACGTGTATTCCAGCGGCTGGTTTCTGGCACTACTGGCGTGGCTGGGGCTCGCCCTGATCCTCTGCAGTTGGCGCCGTCAGTGGCCAGCCCTAATGGCGGCCCGGCGCTGGATCGACTACCGCACCACACGCCAGCTGAGCAAATTGGCCATCGCCGAAAGCCAGCCCTGCCCAGACCCCAGCCAGGGACTAACGCAGCTGGAGTCGGTGCTGCGGGCCAGCGGATGGGAGGTGCAACGCAAGCCACAACGGCTTGCGGCCCGGCGCGGCGCCATCGGCAGGGTGGGCCCCCTACTCGTTCACACCGGCCTGGTGCTGCTGATGATTGGCGCGGCTTGGGGAGCCCTGGCGGGGAACCGCCTTGAGCGCTTCCTGGCCCCCGGCCGCAGCCTCGATCTGCTGGATCGCGACGGCACCAGTCAGCTGACGATCACCCTGGATCGCTTCGCCATCGATCGGGACCCGGCCGGCCGAACGGAACAGTTCCGCTCAGCTCTGAAGCTGCAGGGACCCAACCAAAGCTTGGATGCCGAGATCAGCGTCAATCACCCACTGCGGCACCGGGGCATCACCATCTATCAGGCAGATTGGTCGCTCGCAACGATCAGCCTGCAAATCGGGCGCAGCCCCGTGCTGGAGCTACCGTTGCAGACCTATCCGGAGCTGGGTGATCAGATCTGGGGCTTGGTGCTCCCAACCCGCCCGGATGGCACGGAACCGGTGTTTCTGAGTCTGGAGAGCGAACAGGGTCCTGCCACGGTTTTCGATGCGGACGGCCATCAGCTCGCCCGGCTGCGACCGGGTGGACCCGCAGCAGAAGTGAAGGGCTTGCCGATGCGGGTGGATGCGGTGCTGCCGGCCAGCGGACTCTTGCTCAAACGAGATCCTGGGGTGCCGCTGGTGTACTTGGGCTTCGCAGTGCTGCTGATGGGCGGTGGATTGAGCCTCGTGGCCACCCGGCAGCTGTGGGCTATCGCAGCCGATGGAACCCTCAGCGTCGGCGGCCTCTGCAACCGCAACCTCGCGGCCTTTGCCACTGAATTGCCTCAGCTGTTGCAGCAGGGGGTTACCAATCAGCAGGGCTGACGGGTTCCGTGACTGACCCGCACCACGGTGTGCACATTGCCGCGGGGGTTGAAATCGGCTTCCAGCTGCATCCACACCGGGTCGGTGGCCGTCACCAGATCATCGAGGATGCGATTGGTTACCTCCTCATGAGAGATCGACTGGTCGCGGTAGCTGTTCACATAAAGCTTGATCGCCTTCAGCTCCACCACCCGTGGCCCGGGTTGGTAGATCAGGCGCAGCACCGCGAAATCGGGATAGCCGGAGAAGGGGCATTTGCAAGTGAATTCCGGCAGCTCGATCGACACCTCGTAGGGGCGCCCGGGCCGGGGATTGTCGAAGCAGATCAACTCGGCTTCGGCGATGGCGCGTTCGCCGTAGAGGGGGGTCTGGGTCAAAGCGCTGAACGGGCCAGTTCTCATCAGCGACCTTAGGAAGTCAAGCTTCGGCAGCGTTCTGTAACAGCTGCCACGCACGGCTTTGAGAACCGCGGCATCCTTAAAAATAGATCGGTACTCTCCCCATGAAAAAGGTCGAAGCAATCATTCGTCCTTTCAAGCTGGAAGACGTCAAGGTGGCGTTGGTGGAAGCCGGGATCATCGGCATGACCGTGAGCGAAGTGAGGGGCTTCGGCCGCCAGAAAGGTCAGGTGGAGCGCTACCGCGGCTCGGAATTCACCGTTGAATTTCTGCAGAAACTGAAAATTGAAGTGGTGGTCGAAGACGACCGGGTCGAAGAGGTGGTCAAGTCAATCGCTGATGCCGCCCGCACCGGCGAAATCGGTGATGGCAAGATCTTCATCAGCCCTGTGGAATCGGTGGTGCGCATCCGCACCGGCGACCGCGACAGCACGGCCCTCTGAGCTCGCAACACCAGACCCCCCGCTCAGAATCGGCCCGTTCTCAATCGATTCCGGGCCGGGTACTTCCTCTGAACATCGGCGGATCTAGGTGCTGATCTTCCAACAGCAAGGCCCAAGAAAAGCAAATCACGACAGAACTGCGTCTCACTGAGACCCGGCATTGAGATCATTTACCCAGGATGACGGCCCCATAGATTTGTTGGGTTGTTCAACCGAGCGCGCCGGTGATTGAGCGTTACACCCTTCCTGAGATGGGAGCCGTCTGGAGTGAGCAGGCAAAATTCCAGAGCTGGCTTGATGTGGAAATCGCTGCCACCGAAGCCAACTGCCGGCTCGGTCGCGTGCCAGAGGAGGCCCTCGACACCATCAAGGCGAAGGCCAGCTTCGAGGTAGAACGCATCCTGGAGATCGAAGCCGAGGTGCGCCACGACGTGATCGCCTTCCTTACCAACGTGAATGAGCACGTTGGTGATGCCGGGCGCCACATCCATGTGGGGATGACCAGCAGCGATGTGCTGGACACGGGCGTGGCCCTGCAGCTGAAACGCTCGGTGGCCCTGCTGCGCACCGAACTCGATGCCCTGGCAGACGCTCTGCTCGAACTGGCCCGAGCCCACAAGGGCACGGAAATGATTGGCCGCTCCCATGCAATCCACGGCGAACCGATCACCTTCGGGTTCAAGGTTGCCGGCTGGCTGGCGGAAACAGAGCGTAACCGCATCCGCCTGGAACGGCTGGAGCAGGATGTGGCCGTGGGTCAGGTGAGCGGCGCCATGGGCACCTATGCCAACACCGATCCCCAGGTGGAGGCCATCGCCTGCGAGATCCTCGGGCTCACCCCCGACACCGCCAGCACCCAGGTGATCTCCCGCGATCGCCATGCCGACTACGTGCAGACCCTCGCTCTAGTGGGCGCTTCCCTGGAGCGCTTCTCCACGGAGATCCGCAACCTCCAACGCACCGATGTATTGGAAGTGGAGGAGAACTTTGCCAAGGGCCAGAAAGGCAGCTCTGCCATGCCCCACAAACGCAACCCGATCCGCAGCGAGCGGATCAGCGGTCTGGCCCGGGTGCTGCGCAGCTACACCATTGCTGCTCTTGAGAACGTGGCCCTCTGGCATGAGCGCGACATCAGCCACAGCTCCACTGAGCGAATGATGCTTCCCGATTGCTCGGTGACCCTGCACTTCATGCTGCGGGAGATGACCAGCGTCGTGAAGGGTCTTGGGATCTACCCCGAGAACATGCGCCGCAACATGAATGTTTATGGCGGCGTGGTGTTCAGCCAGCGGGTACTGCTCGCCCTTGTGGACACTGGCATGAGCCGAGAAGAGGCCTACCGGGTCGTGCAGCGCAACGCCCACACCGCTTGGAACACCGACGGCGGCAACTTCCGAGCCAATCTGGAAGCCGATGCCGATGTGAGCTCACGGCTCTCGGCTGCGCAGTTAGCTGACTGTTTCAGCACCGAGCTGCATCAGGCCAACCTCGGCGTGATCTGGGAGCGGCTGGGCATCTGATCCAAGCACTGCCCCAAGGGCTGCAGGGGCTGCCCAGGGGAGCTGGTGATTTCGAGAATGCGACCACAGGCCAGCGGCTGCTCAAGAGCATCCAGGCAAACCTGCGCCACAAGACGCCGCGGAATGCTGTTGCTCTGCTGTTGATCAGCATCGGTCACCAGTACGCCCTCGGTGGTGCTGCGGTTGTCGTCTTCACTGAGACCTCCAGGCCGGATCACGGTCCAATCCAGGCCGCTTCGCTCGAGGCAGCGTTCACCCACCCGCTTCCAGACCAGGATCAGGCCGAACAGGTTGAGGGGATGCAGCCAACGGCCGGCGCAGAGGGAACTCACCAGCACAACACGCTTCAGCCCTAGGGAGCGGCAGGCCTGCACTTGCGCCTGCACTCCCCACGCATCCACCTGCAAGGGAGCCGCCAGGTTGATCGAAGGTCGAGCGCCTGTTGCGATCACCAAGGCTTTACAGCCCTGCAGCGCATGGAGCAACGCTTCCGCCGTGTCCAGCTCCAGGCGACAGACCTCCAGGCGCCCCTGCTGCTCGGCCTGGGCCAGGGCAGGGGGGAGCACGGACGCAGGTCGAACGATGGCTCGAACCGATTGACCACGCTCAAGCGCCTCCTCCACCACGCGCCATCCGGTTTTGCCGGAGGCGCCCGACACCGCTAATTGCGTCATCCCATCAGACCTGATCTGCGCACCAGTCAACAGGCACGAGGCAAGAGCAGACGGGTCAGAATCGGCTCGTCATCTCCAGCGGCATGAGCACTGCCCAACTCCGGCAATTTTTTGCTCACATCTCGAGAGACCCTTCTCTTAGAGAGCAGGTGCTGCAGGCCGTGAGTGCCGATGCTGCGGCCCTGATTGCCCAGAAGTTGGGCTACGAAGTCTCCGGCGATGAACTGCTGCGCTTCTCTGGCAAAAGTTCGTCAGGCGTGAGCGTCACCAAGATTCAGCACCCCGGCGAATACCACTAGACCCTTGGGGCATCACCGCGACCAACTGGTGGATCTGCTGCGGCAAAAGCCAAACGATGCAGGCCTGCAGACGCTGATCGAACGGGTGGAACATGAGCAGCCCGCCGACCTCACCAACTCAGCAAACTTGCTTCGCGGGGTCTGGGAGTTGCACTGGAGCAGTTCCCAGCAACCCTGGTTAAGGCCGAGCTCCGGGCTGGAGAACCTGCAGATCCTGGATCCAGAGCACGGACGCGGCTGCAATCTGCTGCGCTTGCGCGGCCTCTTAAGTGCTTTGAGGGGCATCCGTGTGCGGGCGGAGGTGCAGGTCGCCAGCAGCCAGCGGGTCATGGTGTGCTTTCGCCAGGGAGGCTGGGTCGGCCCCTCCTTACCGAACCGCCAAAAGTTGAGTTGGATGCGAAAAGTTCAGCAGAGCACGCCGGCATGGCTCGACATCACCGTGCTGGATGAACAGCCAAGGATCTGCAGAGGCAATGTAGGAACAACCTTCGCGCTGCTAAAGCGAAACAATTTAAATCTGAAAACCTTTTTTGGTGTATGTGGACTCGCAAACATGGCTGGAATTTGCCAGCAAGCTGAGCCAGAACCGAAGGGCTTGCATTCCATCTGATGGCACGCCTTCTTCAGCTTCTGCAGGGGTCCAGCAACAACGCTGATCTTGCAGCATGGACTGCCGTGATATTCGCATCGATCACCGCACTGGTGATCTGGGGACTCTTCAATGCCTACCCAAATTTGCTCTAAAAGCCAACAGTTACCGGTAAGAATCCTGCTCGTAAACGTTCAAACGCAGGGTGGGGCCGACATAACGGACGGGATCCTCTCCATCTGCCATAAGTTCCGTTGACCATTGATAAATACTGAACTGAGGATTAAAGCCACGGAACACAACATTCATAGTTTGCCCCGGCTGGATTACTGGATTGAATAGGATGTTCAAGTCCTCTTCGGACTCTGAAACATCAGCGGCACCCAATCCGCTTGTTCCTTTGCGGCGAAGGGAATAGTCGCCGAGATAAACGCGAGGTTCGGACCGGCCCAATCCCACTGATCAAGATTGGGCAGCTGCCGAAGAACAAGCGCGCCCAATGCATTGCCAGCATCGGGAGAAACCACAACCGTAATCGTGGTGCGATTGCGCGAATGACGACGACGGCTCGAGCCACAGCATCGGAGACAGCAAAAGTGTGGCAATCCACTGGCGCTTCATCCAATTTTTCCGAGGTATGAAGCAACGTTAGGGATAGTGATCAGTACAACCTGTGAGGCCAAAGTACCTGTCCTTGCGCGACCTCAGCAATGCCTGACCAGCAAGGATTCGACCATGCCGGTCTGGCTCTGAATCGCATAGGCCTCTACTTCGCTCTGGCGCTGCAGCGGCCCGAGCACCTGGGTCACCGTCAGCACGTGCTCCGCTGTTGAACGGTCAATATGGTGAGCGAAAAACCGATCAACATGTTCAGGGCTGAAGCCACCCTGCGCCTGCAGCATCAAGCTGATCGTGGACGACGAAGGCTTCTCCAAACCATCAAGACAATCCTGAACAACGTGGATGGCCTCATGGGTCAGAACATCTAACTGAATCCCTGGCTCATCGCTTAGCCCCTGCGACAAACAGAGCCGACTCACACCTATGTTGTAAGCAGCTGGTTCGGCTCCGGCGCCACAATGATCGAGTTGATCAATCACAACACCTAGCTGCGGAAACAGATCTCGACATCTGATCTAAAGAATCCTGATCAGTAGGCAATCAACTCAAGCCAGAACAGTGCGGTTAGTGCCGTGGCTCCGACCGCCAAAGCGAACCATTGATCTTTGAGGGTGCGGACCACGTTGCTTCAGCTGCTGCCCAAATAAACCGAGCTTTCAGCAAGAAGCCAACCTCAGCTGATATTCGCTCCCCATCTCACCCATGTTGAGCGAGTGCTCGAATGAAGCCCAAAAAAGGGCGGTCCGTGCCGGATAGCAAATCACAGCGAGACCAGCCTTGCAAACCGAATTAGTTCAAGTGCTGCTAAGGAAGATCAAGCATGGGCTTGCGAAATAGACGCCAGACCGTCTTCTTTCTGCTTGTGACAAAAACCCCAGACCGGTATCGAATCAGGCCGAATCGGTTGAGGTCACTGTCTTATTCAAGATGTATCCCGCTCTGGAGGGCTCCGGCCGGGACACGGACCCATGTCAGCGGCAACTGCTGGGTCCGCCTTTCTCAGCAAAATCAACAACTAAGCTGGATGGTTTGTTTGTCTAAACGTTCAACGCCAAACTGACGGAATGGCAAACAAACCCTGGTTCCAAGCCAACATCCACGCCCCTGGCACAGGCTTCGCGCTGCTGGTCATCGCGTTCTGCTTGTTGATTCAGACCATCCCCACAGCGGTCTGTGTGATGAGCCCAAGGTCTGGGTGGGACCCCCCGTTGTCTCCAGAGAGGGTCAGGTATTGCGAAGGCGGCTGAAGCCCGGGCATTGCTGGCGGTTCGCGAAAGCTGCGGAATTGTTTGGCATGCAGACGGTCCCAACAATTACCGCAATCTTTGGAGCATTAAAAACCTTCTGGTCACCATTCTGCTCACCAAGAGGCATGAAACTTGTCGAGAACCCATTTAGCAGTCTTCTCTTCAGCTGAGGCACTGACAGACAGCAGGGACCGGCAAGCTCGATAGCTGTTCGCCCAAGGAACAAGCCGAAGAGACGGCACTAGCGGGTGCACTGCAGAACACCCATTACGTCTCCCCCTACATCAAATCAATTCTGAGCCCTATGTCACTGGGCATGAAAATGCTCTTGAAAAGCCTGATTCTCCAATTGGAAGAAAACCGGTACTAGCCATTGCTGCTCTTGCAGGGGCGTTCACCCCGCTTCAACCTCACCCACATCGCCTTCTCAAGTGCAGTGAGTTTTGGAGAGCTTTGATTGAGTACCTCTAGGGCACGAGACTTTGCATCCCTGATGTACCGCGTCGTCCGGTCAAGTTCGTCAAAAGCCATAACCATCAATCAGGCATGACCAACAAGCTAATAACTCCGTGAGCACCAAATTGCATCAAGCGGCACATATTGGCAACCGCTAGTGAATGGTCAGGAAGCACTGGCGAAATCCCGATGACTTGTGTTATCGAGGATTTATGGACACTGAATTACTCAAACAATCTTGGGACAAGCTGACCAAAAGTGGTTACATGCTGAATTGCCCTGCTCCTGAGGTGGTTAACATCATCACGCCGACGGGTTACTCCACTCAGATTCGATTAAAAAGACTCCCCAGCTATGCCCGCTACGTGCGCTGATTTCCGTCCTCTCCTTGTTCATTGAAGTCGCGCAGCCCTCTCCGGCCAATCAACCCAAGGCCTACTACTAGTGAGCTGTTTTCCTGGAGAGATGGGTATGACCGTTCTCTTACCTGTCGTCTGTCAGCCGATAGACAGGCTTATCTGCACTTAAAGCAGGATGTAATGACCCGGCTTTTTGTGCCCCAGCAGCTAATGCAACAAAAAAGGGGAAGCCGCGCACCCACCCCCTCGCATGCGCGACAGATGAAGGCCTTACCGCAACGCCATGTCAGATGAAATACAGCCGGTCAGCTCGCCAGCGCCGCACTCACTCTTCAACGCACAGCCGAAAGAGAGCGCTTCCAGCCTGCCTTCTGCATCCTCTACCAAGCGTCAATGGAGTCATGTCGCAACATCCGCCCGTCGGCAGAAGACTCAGGCGTATAATTTTTCTGTAGCAACCGCTACACAGCGTTCACCCCTTTCGATGGGGCGCAGGCACTCCAAGCCACGGAACGGGGACTTGGAATTTTCTGAGGAACTAACCATGACTGCTCTTCTCTATAGAGGTCACTCCT